>NZ_JBIAUG010000024.1:0-119266 GCF_042892575.1 Streptomyces sp. NPDC001744 | reverse complement strand
GCGCGGGGCCGTGGGCGCCGCCCCGGTTGGGGGGGCCCCCCCCCGCCCCCCGGGCCACAAAAAAAAAAACCCCCCCCCGCGGGCGGGGGCGGGTGGGGGGGGGGGGGGGGGCCCCCCCCGCGCCCCCCCCCACCCCTCCGTCGTGCCCGTCACAGCCGTGCCAGCGTGCCCTCCAGAAGGCGGACCACCGACGTGTCGGCCACGTCCGCCACCTCCTCGTAGGCGTACCAGCGCAGATCGAGGGACTCCTCGCTGATCCGCTCCACCGCGCCGGCCGGGGCGAGGGCCGCGTACTGCACGTCCAGGTGCCAGTGGCAGGGCGGCGGGATCGGGTGCCGGTCGAGCCGTACCGGACCGCCCGGCAGCAGGGTCAGTCCCGCGACCCCGGACTCCTCCGTCGCCTCCCGCAGCGCGGCCGCCTCGACCGTCGGGTCGTCCGGCTCGCAGTGGCCGCCCATCTGGAGCCACAGGCCCAGCTTCTTGTGGAGGGTCAGCAGCACCCGCTCCCGCGCGGGATCGACCACCAGCGCGCTGGAGGTCAGGTGCCCGGCCCCGCACGCCTTGTACATGCCGTCCGGATGCGCGTCCAGATGGTCCAGGTAGACCTGGCGCAGCCGCTCCTGGTCCGCGTCTCCCCGGCCCCCGTACCCCTTCAGTACGAGGACCGCGTCGTCGTGCAGGCTCACCGGTCGCCGTCGCCCTTGCCGGAGCCGTCCTTGCCGGATTCGCCCTCGTCCGTCCCGCCGGGGCCGCCGTCACGCTTCTCACCGGAACCGGAACCGCCCGCCGCCGCCTCGCCCAGCATCTTGTCCAGCTCGGAGAAGTCCAGGTGCTCGCGGTGCACGAAGCCGTCCGGGTCGTCCAGGTCGGTCGCCGTCGGCAGCATGTCCGGGTGCTCCCACAGCCCGTCCCGGCCGTCCACCCCGCGCGCGTCGGTGAGCGAGGCCCACAGGCGCGCCGCGTCCCGCAGCCGCCGGGGCCGCAGCTCCAGACCGATCAGCGTCGCGAAGGTCTGCTCGGCGGGACCGCCCGAGGCCCGGCGCCGGCGCAGCGTCTCACGCAGCGCGTCCGCCGAGGTCAGACGGGACTTGGCGGCCTCGTGGACCACCGCGTCCACCCAGCCCTCGACCAGCGCGAGCGCCGTCTCCAGACGGGCCAGGGCCGCCTTCTGCTCCGGAGTGTCCTCCGGCTGGAACATGCCCTGCTGGAGCGCCTCCTGAAGCTGCTCGGGGTGCGTCGGGTCGAGCTGGCCCACCGCCTCCTCCAGCTTCGAGGTGTCGACCTTGATCCCGCGCGCGTACCCCTCGACCGCGCCGAACAGATGGGCGCGCAGCCACGGCACGTGCGCGAAGAGACGCTGGTGCGCCGCCTCGCGCAGGGCCAGGTACAGCCGCACCTCGTCCAGGGGCACGCCCAGGTCCTTGCCGAACGCCTCGATGTTCAGCGGCAGCAGCGCGGCGCGTCCGGCCGGACCCAGCGGCAGGCCGACGTCGGTCGAGCCGACCACCTCGCCGGCGAGCGCGCCCACGGCCTGCCCGATCTGCTGGCCGAACATGGCGCCGCCCATGGAGCGCATCATGCCGATCAGCGGACCCGCCATGGCCTGCATCTCCTCCGGCAGGACGTCGCCCATCGCCGCGCCGACCCGCTCCGCGACCGGGTCCACGAGCTGCTGCCACGCGGGCAGCGTCGCCTCGACCCACTCCGCGCGGCTCCACGCCACGGCGGTGCCCGCGCCGGAGGGCAGCGAGGTGACCTGGTCCAGCCAGAGGTCGGCCAGGCGCAGGGCCTCCTGGACCGCGGACCGCTCGGCCGGGCCCACGCTGGCGTCCTTGGTGCCGTCGGCGGTGCCCTGGGCCACCACCTGGCGCGCGATCTGCTTGGCCATGTCCCAGTTCACGGGACCGCCCTCGTAGCTCAGCATCTGTCCGAGCTGCTGGAAGGCCGCGCCCAGGTCGTTGGGGTTCAGCGAGCCGAACATCGCCGCGAACGGATTGTCCGCACCGCCCGCGCCTCCCGGCCCGCCCATGCCGGGCAGCGCCCCGAAGCCGAAGGGGTCGGCACCGAACGGGTTGCCGCCCTGGCCACCGGACCCCTGGCCACCTCCGGCGGGGTCCTTCTTCTTGCCCTCGTCGCCGTCCTCCGGCTCCTCCGGCGGAAGGCCGAATCCGAATGGGGTGTCACTCACAGGTTTCCTCGGCTCGTAGGGCCGCCGGCCTCCTGCCGACGGCGACTGCCCGACCAGGGCCCGACAGGCGGGCCCCGCACACCACCAGCGTAGACATCCGGGCCGGAAACGGGCTCGGTGCTCCGCCGGGGCGTGCCCTGCGGCAGGATGGACGCCACCTGGTCCGTACGCCGTGCGGCGTACGTACTGAAGACAACCGCTGGAGACGCCCGGTGAGTTCCCCAGATCCACAGGTTCGCGGAGCGCGAAACCACTCGTCCCGGTCCGCCGCGCGCGGTCCCGTCGTCGCGGTCACCGGCGCGGCCTCCGGCGTCGGCGACCTGCTGACCAGACGCCTCGCCGCCTCCGAGGAGGTCGGGCGGGTCGTCGCCGTCGACGAGCGCCGGGGCGAGGTCCCCGAGGCGCGGTGGCACATCCTCGACGTGCGCGATCCGGCCATCGCGGAGAAGCTGCGCGGCGCCGACGTCGTCGTGCACCTCGCCGTCGACCTCGACCTGGAGACCGATCCCGCCGCCCGGACGGCCTACAACGTGCGCGGCACGCAGACCGTCCTGACCGCCGCCGCGGCGGCCGGGGTCCACCGGGTGGTGCTCTGCACCTCCGCCATGGTCTACGGCGCCCTGCCCGACAACGACATCCCGCTCTCCGAGGACGCCGAGCTGAAGGCCACGGCGGAGGCCACCGGCGTCGGCGACCTGCTGGAGATCGAGCGCCTCGGCCGCCGGGCGCCCCGCGCGCACCCCGGACTCCACGTCACCGTCGTCCGCCCGGCCGTCCTCGTCGGCGGTACGGACACGGCGCTCACCCGCTACTTCGAGTCGCCCCGGCTGCTCGTCGTCGCCGGTTCCCGGCCCACCTGGCAGTTCTGCCACGTCGAGGACCTGGTGAGCGCCCTGGAGTACGCGGCCCTGGAGAAGGTCGAGGGCGAGTTCGCGGTCGGCTGCGAGGGCTGGCTGGAGCAGGAGGAGGTCGAGGCGCTCTCCGGAATCCGGCGCATGGAGCTGCCCTCCGCCGTCGCCCTCGGCACGGCGGCCCGTCTCCACCGGATCGGCCTCACCCCGTCCCCGGCGGGCGACCTCGCCTACACCATGCACCCCTGGGTGGTGAGCGTCGGACGGCTGCACGACGCGGGCTGGCGGCCGAAGTGGACGAACGAGGAGGTCCTCGCCGCGCTCCTGGAGGAGGTCGAGGGCCGCCACACGGTCGCCGGCCGCCGCCTGGGCCGCAAGGACGCGACGGCGGCCGGCGCGGCCGGCGCGACGGTGGCGCTGCTCGGCACGGCGGCGCTCGTACGGCAGATGCGGAAGCGGCGCGGGATCTGACCCGCGCGGGTCCCGCACCGGCCGGGGCCCTGCGGACTGGAGGACCCTCCAAGGACGGTCCCGTCCATCGGTCGGAACCGTCCTTCCGGGTTGTCGGCGGCGTACGGCACGATGGGGTCATGGCACTGAGGTCTGACCATCCCGGCGAACGGGCCGCGGACGATCCCATCAAGCTCCTCGCGATCCGGGAGACCCCGCTCTCCGTCGACGAGGTCCTCCGGGCCGTCGGGGACGACGCCTCCGGCGGCACGACGCTCTTCGTCGGCACCGTGCGCAACCACGACGGCGGCGCGGACGTCGACGCGCTGGGCTACTCCTGCCACCCCACGGCCGGGGCGGAGCTGCGCCGCGTCGCCGAGAAGGTCGTCGCGAACCACCCGGTCCGCGCCCTGGCCGCCGTCCACCGGGTGGGTGACCTGCGCGTGGGTGACGTCGCGGTGGTCGTGGCCGTCTCCTGCCCCCACCGCGCGGAGGCGTTCGACGCCTGCCGCCGGCTGATCGACGACCTCAAGCACGAAGTACCCATTTGGAAGCACCAGACCTTCTCGGACGGAACCGAGGAATGGGTGGGTGCCTGCTAGGGAGGACGGGAGGCAAGGCGGCGCGCCGACGAGCCGTAGCCGACCGCCCGATTTGCGTAACCGCCCCCCGGACGCGAGCGTTGACGACACGGATGAAACAGTCTGCTGATCAACTCACTGGGGATGGGAGGTCGGAATGGCAGCGCTGGCCTGGTTGCTGATTCCGCTTTTCGCAGTCGTCGGCGCGGCGATATGGGGAAGCTGGGCTTCGAGGAACAAGACCATGGGCGACGTGGCCGAACTCGCCGGCTACGCCCGCTTCAGGGACGCGATGGAACGCGCCCACGCTCCCCACGACTCCGCCTCCCCCGGCCCGGCCCTCCACGATCCCGTCCCCCACGATTCCGCTTCTCACGGTTCCGTCCCCCACGAGCGCGAACCGGCCGCGGCGGCCACCGCCGTCACCACGTCGTCGTCCGGCTGACGCGGTCCCCGCCCGAGGCGGGCCACGCCCGTACGGCGTCCGGGCCCCCGGCCCCCGTGGGAAACCGGTTCCGCAAGGCCCTTCCGCGACTCTCGCGACCCCGGCCCCGCGAGGCCCGGACCCCGTAGGGCCCCCGGGCCTCGTACGGCCCCGCCCCACGGGTGCGCTCACGGGCGAGTCCCGTACTGTCGTTCCATGCCACGCCGCACCGCGACGATGCTCGCCTCCACCCTGGTCCTGATCTGCCTGCTCATCGCGGGCGTCCTGATCCCGGTGCCGTACGCGGAGATGAGCCCGGGGCCCACGGTCAACACCCTCGGCGAGGCCAGGGGGAAGCCGGTCCTGCGGATTTCCGGCCGCACGACCTACCCGACCGACGGGCACCTGAACATGACGACGGTCCGCGTCACCGGCGCGAACTACCGGATGAACGCCTTCGAGGCCGTCTACGGGTGGCTCGCCCACGACAACGTGGTGGTGCCGCACGACACGCTCTACCCGGACGGGAAGACCGAGGAGCAGTCCAGCCAGGAGAACGCCGAGGAGTTCAGCCAGTCCCAGGAGAGCGCCAAGACGGCCGCCCTCAAGGAGCTGGGCATCCCCGTGGTCTCCCGGGTCGTCGTCGGCTCGGTGGTCAAGGGCGCCCCGGCCGAGGGCAGGCTGCACGCGGGGGACGTCATCAAGGCCGTCGACGGCGTGCCGATCGCCGAGCAGAGCGACGTCGCCGAGCAGGTGACGAAGCGGAAGCCCGGCCAGAAGGTCGAGTTCACGATCGTCCCCGCCAAGGAGGCGGCCGACGCCGAGAAGGCGCACAAGGAACCGACCGTCACCCGGAAGGTGGTCGTCACGACCACCGCCTCCGAGGAGGGCGGCCGGGCCGTCGTCGGCATCCGGGCCGGGACCGACCACGTCTTCCCGTTCACGATCGACGTCAACCTGGCGGACATCGGCGGTCCCAGCGCCGGGCTGATGTTCGCGCTCGGCATCATCGACAAGCTCACCCCGGAGAGCCTCACCGGCGGCCGGTTCGTCGCCGGCACCGGCACCATCGACGACAAGGGCGAGGTCGGCCCGATCGGCGGCATCGGGATGAAGCTGGTCGGCGCGCGCGAGGCGGGCGCCGAGTACTTCCTCACCCCGGCCGACAACTGCGCGGCGGCCGCCGCCGACACGCCCGAGGGCCTCACCCTCGTCAGGGTGGACACCATCGCCGACGCCACGAAGTCGCTGCGGAAGCTCCGCGAGGGCGACACGGCGTCCCTGCCGAGCTGCGCGAAGAAGGGCTGACCGGCGGAAGGGCCGCCCCGCGCGTCCGACGGAGACCGGCCCCGCGGGCGCGGGGTTGGAACCCGTCCGCGGGGCCGGAACCCGTACGCGGACACGGAGGACGTACGCGGAGGACGCCCGCGGACACGGGGGGAGGGGGCACCCGGCCGGGCGCCCCCTCCCCGTCCGCCGGGGCCTCAGTCCTCGAAGGTCGCCGCCAGGGCCTCGGCGAGCCCCGGCACCAGGTCCGGGCCGGTCAGCACCTCGGTCGCCGTGTCCTTCTCGCGCAGCCGGATCGCCGCCTCGCGCGCCCCGCTCCGCAGCACCGCCACGGTCATCCGGACCTCCTGGCGGTCCGGGTGCGCGGCGACCCACTTGGCGAGCTGCTTCTCGTTCAGGCCCTGCGGCACCTGGGCCTCCGCCGACGGCGGCAGCATGAGCCGCTCCACCGTCATGGCGCAGCCGACCACGGCGCCGGGCCAGGCGATCGTGCCGAGGAAGTCGTCGAGCGGCTTCCCGCGCGGCACCTTGTCCTGCTCGATCGGGGTGTAGGAGGTGGTGTCGTCGCCCAGGCCGAGCTGGGAGGCGAGCTTGGGCTCCTGGGCGCGCAGCCGGGCGGTGTCGACCAGGGCGAACAGGCGGGCGGGCTGGTCCCAGCCGAGGCCCGACGCGTACGCGTCGATCTCGAGCACCGCGCGGGTGAGGGGGCTCGCGGCCATCGCCGGGCCGGAGGGGGAAACGTTGGACATGACCAATATCCTGCCTCCTCTGCCCCCGAAGACGGGAACTAGGTAAAGCCTCAGTAAGTTGCACCAGTGGGCCCTAGGATCGCGGGGCCTGTTTTCCGGCGCGTCAGCAGCACGCGTCGACACCGAGACGCATCAACATCGAGGGGCGCACGTTGGCTTTCCAGATGCCGGACCGCGGCGGAGGCCCGTCAGGGCCAAGGATGAGAGTCGGCCGGCCGTCCCGGCGGGCCCGTACCCTGCTCATGACACTCGGGGTGCTGGCCGTTCTGGCCATGGCGTTCGTGATGTTCGCCGGGTTCTGGACGGACTGGCTCTGGTACCGCTCGGTCGAGTACTCGTCCGTGTTCACCACCACCCTCTGGACCAAGATCGGCCTCTTCGCGGTCTTCGGCCTCCTCATGGCCCTCGCTGTCGGCTTCAACATCTGGCTGGCGCACCGGCTGCGGCCGCCGCTGAGCGCGATGTCGCTGGAGCAGCAGAGCCTCGACCGGTACCGGATGGGCCTGGCGCCGTTCAGGAAGTGGGTGCTGCTCGCGGTCGCCGCCCTGGTGGGCCTGATCGCCGGCGCCTCCGCCTCCGGCCAGTGGCGCACCTGGCTGATGTGGGTCAACGGGGTGACGTTCGGCC
Organism: Streptomyces sp. NPDC001744; assembly: GCF_042892575.1. NCBI lineage: Bacteria > Bacillati > Actinomycetota > Actinomycetes > Kitasatosporales > Streptomycetaceae > Streptomyces > Streptomyces sp. NPDC001744. The sequence goes on along the minus strand of NZ_JBIAUG010000024.1, from coordinate 112,109 downwards.
AGAAGGACCCCCAGTTCGGTCTCGACGTCTCGTTCTACGCCTTCGACCTGCCCTGGTACCGCTTCCTCCTCGCGTTCGGCTTCGCCGCCGCGGTCCTGTCGCTGATCGCCGCCGCGCTCACGCACTACCTGTACGGCGGACTGCGGGTCACCAGTCCGGGTGCCCGCGCCACGGCCGCCGCCACGGGCCACCTCTCGGTGCTGCTCGGCGTCTTCGTGTCGCTGAAGGCCGTGGCGTACTGGCTCGACCGGTACGGCCTGGCCGTGAAGTCCAGCGACTTCAAGGCCACCGGCAACTGGACGGGCCTGCGGTACGTCGACGCCAACGCGTACCTGCCGGCGAAGACCATCCTCTTCTGCATCGCCGCGATCTGCGCCGTGCTGTTCTTCGCGACGCTCTGGCGCCGCACCTGGCAGCTCCCGGTCATCGGCTTCGGCCTGATGGTGCTGTCGGCGGTCCTGATCGGCGGCCTGTACCCGGCCATCGTGCAGAAGTTCCAGGTCCAGCCGAACGAGCAGGCCAAGGAAGCCGAGTACATCCAGAAGAACATCGACGCGACCCGCAAGGCGTACGCGATCGACGGGACGAAGCCCGAGAACTACTCGGGCAAGTCGACGGTCAAGGCCAAGGACCGGCTGCGGACGGACGCCGATTCGGCGGCCAGCTACCGGCTCCTCGACCCGAACATCGTCTCGCCCACGTTCCAGCAGCTGGAGCAGAAGCGGAAGTACTACCAGTTCCCGACCACCCTGGACGTGGACCGCTACCAGGGCAAGGACACCGTCATCGGTCTCCGCGAGCTCAACATCAAGGGCATCCCGAAGCGGAACTGGATCAACGACCACTTCACCTACACCCACGGCTACGGCGCGATCATGGCCACGGGCACCCAGACGGACGCCAACGGCTCCCCGGTCTTCACCGAGTCCGGCCTGCCGACCACCGGCACGCTGCCGAAGTACGAGCAGCGGATCTACTACGGCGAGAAGACCGACCAGTACTCGATCGTGGGCGGCCCCCAGAAGGAGCTGGACTACGAGGAGAACGGCGAGAAGACCACCAGCTACAAGGAGAAGAGCGGCGTCAGCCTCTCCAGCACCTTCAACCGCGCGGCGTACGCGGTGGCCTTCAGCGAGCCGCAGATCCTCTACTCCGGGGCCATCGGCGACGGCTCGCGCGTCCTCTACAACCGCACGCCCAAGCAGCGCGTCGAGGCGGTCGCGCCCTGGCTGACCATCGACGGCGACGCCTACCCGGCGGTCGTCGGCGGCCGGATCCAGTGGATCGTCGACGCGTACACGACGACCAACGGCTACCCGTACGCCTCGCGCACCACGCTCGGCGACACCACGGCGGACTCCCTGACCGTCGGCAACCGGCAGCGCGCGGTCGTCGCCCAGCAGAACCAGGTCAACTACATCCGCAACTCGGTGAAGGCCACCGTCGACGCCTACGACGGCACGGTGACCCTCTACGAGTGGGACACCCGGGACCCGGTCCTGAAGACCTGGATGAAGGCGTTCCCGGGCACGGTGAAGCCGAAGTCCGAGATCAAGGGCGACCTCCTGGAGCACCTGCGCTACCCGCAGGACATGTTCAAGGTCCAGCGCGAGCTGCTGACCCGCTACCACGTCACCGATCCCGCGCAGTTCTACAGCGGCTCGGACGCCTGGCAGGTGCCGGACGACCCGACCACCAGGAACGGCAACGCGGTCCCGCCGTACTACCTGAGCATGAGGATGCCCGGGGACGAGGCGCAGCGCTTCTCGCTGACGACGACGTTCACGCCGAACGGCCGGCCCAACCTGGGCGGCTTCATGGCGGTCGACGCCGACGCCACCAGCAAGGAGTACGGCCGGCTGAGACTGCTCCGGGTCACCCAGGACGTGCCCGGTCCCGCCCAGGTGCAGAGCAAGCTCAACGGTCTGCCGTCCGTGGCCCAGTTCGTCCGGGACATGAAGGGCGCCGACTCGGACATCCAGTACGGCAACCTGCTGACCGTTCCGCTGGACGGCGGGTTCCTGTACGTGGAGCCGGTGTACGCCCAGGGGCGGAACGCGCTCTACCCGCTCCTGAAGAAGGTCGCGGTCTCGTACGTGGACGCGGACCAGCCGGAGGGCGACACGACCAAGGACACCACGGTGTTCGAGGACAACCTCACCAAGGGGCTCAACGCGGTCTTCGGGGTGGAGGCGCCGTCGCAGCCGACGCCGCAGCCGCCGGGCACCACGCCGCCGCCGGCTTCGGACGGCGACGCGCTGAAGCAGGCGATCGCCGAGGCGCAGAAGGCGTACGACGAGGGCGAGGCCGCCCTGCGCAAGGGCGACTGGACCGCGTACGGCAAGGCCCAGGCCGACCTCCGGGCGGCCCTCCAGCGGGTCGCGGACGCCGGAGCGAGGGTCAAGCCACCGGCGGGCGGCTGACCTGAGGTTTCTCCACCCCGCGTCGTGATACTGTTACGTCATCGACGCGGGGTGGAGCAGCTCGGTAGCTCGCTGGGCTCATAACCCAGAGGTCGCAGGTTCAAATCCTGTCCCCGCTACTCAGTGAGAACGAGGGCCCGAATCCATAAGGATTCGGGCCCTCGTCGTGTGTCGGCGTGTCAGGGGGTACCGAAGAGCGGTAGGGAAGGGGCGGGTTGGCGTGAGTCGTGTTTGACTTGTCTCTCTGTGGGCATGTCGACAAAACGCCGAGTGACCTCACTGGCTGCGGTTTACCAGATGTGCTCGGGTGGCGGGTGATGCGACGATGGTATTTATGGGGGACAGGGCAACTCTGTTGGAGACAGGGCGGTTTGTGCAGCGGCACGCCAGGAACGCCGCGGACGAGATCATAGAGGCGGTGGGGGCCGCCGGTGCCGCCGTGGGCACCGTCGAGAGCGATGCCGACGCCGAGAACGAGACCGAGACCGAGGCCAGGCACCGCCGTGCCGCCGAACTCGGCGACCTCGCCTCGGTGAGCGCCCTCGGTGCGATGCTGCTGCGCCGCGGTGACCTCGACGCCGCCGAACCCTACCTGCGCGCCGCCACCGCCGAGGGGGACCGGGCCGCCGCCAACAACCTGGGCGTCCTGCTGCACCAGCGCGGATACGCCGACGAGGCCGCGGGCTGGTGGCGGGTCGCCGCCGTCGCCGGCTCCGCCCCCGCCGCCCACGCGCTCGGCCGTCACCACCGCGAGCGCGGCGACGAACCCGCGGCCGAGTACTGGCTGCGCCAGGCCGCCGAGCAGGGCCACGCCCTCGGCGCGTACGCCCTCGCCGACCTCCTGGAGCACCGCGGCGACATCGGCGCCGAGCGGTGGCTGCGCGCCGCCGCCGAGCAGGGCCACCGCGAGGCCGCCTACCGCCTGGCCACGGCCCTGGAGCGGCGTGCCACCGGGACGACCCGCGGCCCCCACGACACCGGCTCCCGGCTCCCCGTGCCCGGGGCCGCCCCCGCCGGAACGGCCGGCGACTCCCCGGGCGTGCTCGCCGAGGCCGAGCAGTGGTTCCGCCAGGCCGCCGCGCGCGGCCACCGCAGGGCCGCGCTCCACCTCGGCGCCATCCTGGAGCAGCGCGGCGAACTCAAGGAGGCGGGCCGCTGGTACCTCAGCTCCGCGAAGGAGGGCGAGGCCAGGGCCGCCTGCGCGCTCGGCTTCCTCCTCCGCGACGCGGGCGACGAGGAGAACGCCGCCGTGTGGTGGCTGCGGGCCGCCCAGGACGGCGACGGCAACGCCGCCAACGCCCTGGGCGCCCTCCACGCGGCCCGCGGCGAGCAGCAGACCGCCGAGCGCTGGTACCGGGCCGCCATGGACGCCGGGGACGTCAACGGCGCCTACAACCTCGGGCTGCTCTGCGCCGCCCAGGACCGCATCCCGCAGGCCGAGCAGTGGTACCGGCGGGCCGCCTACGCCGGCCACCGCGAGGCCGCCAACGCGCTCGCCGTCCTGCTCCTCCAGGCCGGCGACGCCAACGGGGCCGAGCCCTGGTTCTCCAAGGCCGCCGAGGCCGGCAGCGTGGACGCCGCCTTCAACCTGGGCATCCTCCACGCGGGCCGCGACGACGACCGCACGGCCCTCGTCTGGTACGAGCGGGCCGCCGCCGCCGGACACACCGAGGCCGCCCTCCAGGTCGGCATCGCCGCCCTGCGCGACGGGGACGAGCGGACCGCCGAGCGGCACCTGCGGTGCGCCGCCGGGGGCGGGAGCGCCGAGGCCGCCTTCCGGCTCGCCTCGGTGCTCGACGCGCGTCGCCCCGATCCGGGCCCCGCCGTGCTCGGCGCCTCCCGCGAGGAGAAGAGCGAGTGCGAGGAGTGGTACGAGCGGGCCGCCCAGCAGGGCCACCGGCGCGCCCAGGTGCGGGTCGGGATGCTGGCCGCCGCGCGCGGCGACCTGGCGGAGGCCGACCGCTGGTACCGGGAGGCCGCCGAGGCCGGCAGCCGCAACGGCGCCTTCAACCTGGGACTGCTCCTCGCCCGCGAGGGCAACGAGCGGGAGGCCGCCCTCTGGTGGACCCGGGCCGCCCGGGCCGGCCACGGCCGTGCCGCCCTCCGGCTCGCGCTGCTCGCGGCGCGCCGGGGCGAGCTGACCGAGGGGCGCCGCTGGTGCGCCCGCGCGGTGGAGCTGGGCCCGGCCGAGGTCGCCGAGCGGGCGGCGCGGCTGAGCGAGGCCCTGCACCAGGAGCTCACGGCGTGACAGCCCGGCCCGAGATCGCCGGGGCCAACGGATTTGCGCCGGCGACGGAGTACCCGTAAGGTGGTGTTCACCGACGCGGGGTGGAGCAGCTCGGTAGCTCGCTGGGCTCATAACCCAGAGGTCGCAGGTTCAAATCCTGTCCCCGCTACTCAGTAGCAGACGCAAGGCCCGCATCCGATCACCTCGGATGCGGGCCTTCGTCGTATCCGGATGTGCATCCGGGAAGAGCGAAGGGGCCCCCGCTCGTGGCGGGGCCCCTTCGGCGTACGGGTGTCAGGCGGTCGTCGCGCAGCTCGGGCAGAGGCCCCGGTAGGTGACCTCGACCTCGGAGACGGTGAAGCCGAAGCGTTCCGTGTCCGGGAGGTCCGCCAGCGGGTCGCCGACCGGGTGCACGTCGCGGATCGCGCCGCACCGGCCGCAGACCAGGTGCTGGTGCGGACGGTGGGCGTTCGGGTCGTACCGCTTGGCGCGCCCGTCGGTGGCCACCTCGACGACCTCGCCGAGGGTGACCATCTCGCCCAGCGTGTTGTAGACGGTCGCGCGCGAGATCTCGGGCAGCCGTGTCACGGCGCGCGCGTGGACCTCGTCGGCGGTCAGGTGCACGTGCTCCCCGTCGAGGACTTCGGCCACGACGCGTCGCTGCGCGGTCATGCGCCAGCCGCGTCCGCGCAGTCGTTCCAGCAGGTCACTCATGGGACTCAGCCTAACAGCCGGAGGGCAAGATCCTGAACAGGTGTGACTTTGGAAGCTCGCTTGACTTGGACAATGTCCAATGTAGGATCGTTCTCGGCTCTGGCCGGAGCCCAAGGGGCCGGCCGGAGGACAGGACACGCAGGGATGACGCAGGAGGCGCACGTGACGCAGGGACCGCTCACCACGGAGGCCGGGGCTCCGGTAGCCGACAACCAGAACAGCGAGACCGCGGGCGCCGGCGGTCCGGTCCTCGTCCAGGACCAGCTCCTCCTGGAGAAGCTCGCCCACTTCAACCGCGAGCGCATCCCGGAGCGCGTGGTCCACGCGCGCGGGGCGGGCGCCTACGGCACCTTCACGGTCACCCGGGACGTCTCGCGGTGGACCCGCGCCGCGTTCCTCTCCGAGGTCGGCAAGGAGACCGAGACCTTCCTGCGCTTCTCCACCGTCGCGGGCAGCCTCGGCTCGGCCGACGCGGTCCGCGACCCGCGCGGCTGGGCGCTGAAGTTCTACACCGAGGAGGGCAACTACGACCTCGTCGGCAACAACACCCCGGTCTTCTTCATCCGGGACGCCATCAAGTTCCCCGACTTCATCCACACCCAGAAGCGCGACCCGTACACCGGCTCGCAGGAGGCGGACAACGTCTGGGACTTCTGGGGTCTCTCCCCGGAGTCGACCCACCAGGTCACCTGGCTCTTCGGGGACCGCGGCATCCCCGCCTCGTACCGCCACATGGACGGCTTCGGCTCGCACACCTACCAGTGGAACAACGAGGCCGGCGAGGTCTTCTGGGTCAAGTACCACTTCAAGACCGACCAGGGCATCAAGAACCTCACCCAGGAGGAGGCCGACCGCCTCGCGGGCGAGGACCCGGACTCGCACCAGCGCGACCTGCGCAAGTCCATCGAGCGCGGCGACTTCCCGAGCTGGACCGTGCAGGTCCAGATCATGCCGGCGGCCGAGGCGGCGACCTACCGCTTCAACCCGTTCGACCTCACCAAGGTGTGGCCGCACGCGGACTACCCGCCGATCGAGATCGGCAGGCTGGAGCTCAACCGCAACCCGGAGAACGTCTTCGCCGAGGTCGAGCAGTCGATCTTCAGCCCCGCGCACTTCGTGCCGGGCATCGGGCCGTCCCCCGACAAGATGCTCCAGGGCCGCCTCTTCGCCTACGGCGACGCCCACCGCTACCGCGTGGGCATCAACGCCGACCACCTGCCGGTGAACCGTCCGCACGCCACCGAGGCGCGTACGCACGCGCGCGACGGCTTCCTCTACGACGGCCGCCACAAGGGCGCGAAGAACTACGAGCCGAACAGCTTCGGCGGCCCGCAGCAGACGGGCCGTCCGCTGTGGCAGCCCGTTCCGGTCGACGGCCGCACCGGCGACCGCCCGGCGCCGCTCCACGCCGAGGACAATGACTTCGTCCAGGCGGGCAACCTCTACCGCCTGATGTCCGAGGACGAGAAGGAGCGCCTGGTCGGGAACCTGGCGGGCTTCATCGCCAAGGTCTCGCGGGACGACATCGCCGAGCGCGCGATCGGCAACTTCCGCAGCGCGGACGACGACTTCGGCAAGCGGCTGGAGGCCGCGGTCCGGGCCCTGCGCGGCTGACGGCGGCCCGCCGGGGGAGGAAGGGGCCGGCCCGCCCGTATCCGTACGGGAGGGCCGGCCCCTCGCGCGTGCTCAGGCGGCGGTGCTGTGCGCCGGGATCCAGCAGCGGATGATGTCGCGCACGGAGACGACGCCGACCGGGCCGTGGCCGTCGAGGACGATCAGGTGGCGGAAGCCGCCTCGGGTCATGGCCTCGGCCGCCTCCACCAGGGTCCAGGTGGGCGCGGCGAAGACGACGTCCCGGGTGGTGTGGGCGCCGGCGGTCTCGTGGTCGGGGTCGCGGCCGGCGCCGAGGGCGTCGAGGATGTCGCGTTCGGTGAGGATGCCGACGCCGCCGGAATCACCGTCCTGGACGATGGCGGCGCCGACGCGGCGCGCCGACATCAGCCTCGCCGCCTGGCGGAGGGTGTGGACGGGGCCGATGGTGAGGACCACGGTGCTCATGGCGTCGCGGACGAGCATGGAAGGGACCACCTCCGGTTCGAGAACTTTTTCACAAGTTCACAAGTAGGGGGAGTCTCAGAGTGGCACCGGGGGAGGGGGCCGACAAGAGGGCGTGCGAGGCCCTTCCGGGGGCGCGGGGGACGGCCGGACGTCTCCGGACGCGCCCCCTCGGCCCGCGCGGGACGGCCGGCTCTCCGGGCACGAGGGGCGGTCGCCCCCCCGGACCCGCGAGGGACGGCCGTACCCCCCTGCGCGCCGCCGGTTCCGGAGGGGCGGTCAGTTCCCCTCGGGCGTCCGCTGGTTCAGGTACGAGAGCAGTTCGCCGTGGAGGAGGCCGTTGGAGGCCGCCGCGTTCCCGCTGTGCGGCCCGTGCCGCCCGTCCAGGCCCGTGTACGTGCCGCCCGCCTCCTGCACCACGATCGACACCGCCGCCATGTCCCACAGCGACAGCTCCGGTTCCGCGCAGATGTCCACGGAGCCCTCCGCGACCATCATGTACGGCCAGAAGTCGCCGTACGCCCGGGTCCTCCAGCACGCGCGCGTGAGGTCCAGGAAGCCGGGGAGGCGGCCCTGCTCCTCCCAGCCGCCCAGCGAGGAGTACGCGAACGAGGCGTCCGCCAGGGTGGCGACCTTCGAGACCCCGAGCCGGGTCGCCGAGGCCAGGCTGCGGCCCGTGTACGCGCCGGAACCCTTCGCCGCCCACCAGCGGCGGCCGAGGGCCGGGGCCGACACCACGCCCACCACCGGCTGGAAACCGGTCTCCCCGGCCTCCATCAGCGCGATCAGGGTCGCCCAGACCGGCACCCCGCGCACGTAGTTCTTCGTCCCGTCGATCGGGTCGATCACCCAGCGGCGCGGACCCGAGCCCTCCACGCCGTACTCCTCGCCCAGGATCGCGTCGCGGGGCCTGGCGCGCTGGAGCTGACCGCGGATCAGCTCCTCCGCCGCCTTGTCGGCCTCGCTCACCGGAGTCATGTCCGGCTTCGTCTCGACCTCGAGGTCGAGCGCCTGGAAGCGGTCCATGGTGGCCGCGTCGGCGGCATCCGCGAGAACGTGGGCGAGACGCAGGTCATCGTGGTAATCGGCCATGGGCGGCACTCTATCCCCGGGCGGTCCCCGGCCGGAGAACCGTCCAGGGGCCCCGGCGGCCCTGGGGAGGACTCCGCCGCCGGTACCCGCCGACGTCCTTGACAGCGCGCGGACGCCTGCCGACGCTGAGCGCAGGGCCGCGCACGGGGGCGCACGGGGCCCTGCACCGACACGTACGGTCCGGGAGGCGCCGATGCCGACTGCCCGCGAGGCCCTGCTCGACGCGGCGCTCGCCGCGCTCGTCCACCGGCCGTGGTCCGCCGTGCGGATGGCCGACCTCGCCGCCGCCGCCCGGGTCTCCCGGCAGACCCTCTACAACGAGTTCGGCAGCAAGGAGGGGCTCGCCCGCGCCCTGGTGCGCGGCGAGGCCGACGCCTGCCTCCAGGAGGCCCGGCGGCTGCTCGCCGCGCCGGGCCCGCCCGCGCGGAACCTCGTCGCCCTCGCCGAGTGGATCGTGACCGCCGCCGCCGTCCGGCCGGTCCTGCGGGCCCTGCTCACCGGCGCCTGGGACGCGCGGCTGCCCGCTCCCCGGCCCGCCCGGCCGGGCGCCCGGCCCGCGGCCGTCCCCGCCCAGCGCCGCGCCGACGCCGGGCCGCCCGCGCCGGGAGAGCTGGTGGCGGCGATCGTGGCCTGCGCGGACGAGCGGTGGGCGGCCGGCTGCGAACTCGCCGTCCGGCTCGCCCTCGGCCACGTCGTCGCGCCCCCGGTGCCCTGCGACGCGGCTCCGGGCGCTCAGTGCGCGGAGCCGGAGAACTGGAGACCGATGACCCCCGCGATGACCAGGGCGATCGAGACGATCTTGAGCGTGGAGACCACGTCCCCCAGGAAGACCATGCCGTAGATCGCCGTCCCGGCCGCGCCGATCCCCGTCCACACCGCGTACGCCGGCCCCACGTCCAGCTTCCGCAGCGACAGCGTGAGAAGGCCGAAGCTGCCCAGGGAGAAGCACGCGAAGGCGATCGTGGGCCACAGACGGGTGAATCCGTGCGAGAGCTTCAGGCAGACCGCGAAACCCGTCTCCAGAAACCCGGCGATCACCACCAGCAGCCACGCCATCGTCAGTGCCTCCCACGCCGTCGGTGACTGCTTCGTCGCACTTGGTGTGATTATGCACTTCTCGGATCCGGACGGGCGGGATTCGACCCGACCGGGCGTGGAGGGGACGGCTCAGTCGCCCTCGCGCCGCTCCCGGGTCGAGAGCAGCCGCCGCAGCGAGACGAGCCGGGCCGGATCGGCGTGCCCCTCCGCCACGTACGCGTCGAGGGCGCAGTCCGGCTCGTCGTGGCCGCACGCGCGCGGGCAGTTCTCCGTGCCCGGCACGAGGTCCGGGAAGGCGAGGATCACCCGGGACGGGTCCACGTGGTTCAGGCCGAAGGAGCGCACGCCCGGGGTGTCGATGACCCAGCCGCCCTCCGCGTCGTCCAGGGGCAGCGCGAGGGCCGAGGTGGTGGTGTGCCGGCCGCGGCCCGTGACCGCGTTGACGACCCCGGTGGTGCGCCGCCGGTCCGGCGGGACCAGGGCGTTGACCAGGGTCGTCTTGCCGACGCCGGAGTGGCCCACGAACGCGGTGGTCCGGCCCTTGAGGTGCTCGTGGACCCGCTCGGCCGCGACCCCGTCGACGAACTCGTCCCGGGTGGTCACCACGTACGGCACGCCGAGCGCCCCGTACATCTCCAGGAGCGCGTCCGGCGGTGCCAGGTCCGACTTGGTCAGCACCAGCAGGGGGGAGAGGCCGCCGTCGTACGCGGCGACCAGACAGCGGTCGATGAGCCGGGGGCGCGGCTCCGGGTCGGCGAGGGCGGTGACGATCGCCAGCTGGTCGGCGTTGGCGACGACCACCCGCTCGTACGGGTCGTCGTCGTCGGCCGTGCGCCGCAGCACCGAACTCCGCTCCCCGATCCGCACGATCCGGGCCAGGGTGTCCTTCTCGCCGGAGAGGTCGCCGACGATCGAGACCCGGTCGCCGACCACGGCGGCCTTGCGGCCCAGCTCGCGCGCCTTCATCGCCATCACGGGCCGGTCGCCCACCAGGCAGGTCAGCCGGCCCCGGTCGACGGTGAGGACCATGCCCTCGACGGCGTCCTCGTGCTTCGGCCGGATGCTGGTCCGGGGCCGGGTGCCCTTGCGGTTGGGCCGCTGGCGGATGTCGTCCTCGTCGGTGTGCTTGCCGTAGCGCCGCATGGTTCAGGCTCCGAGCATTTCGGTCCACATCGCCGGGAAGCCGGGCAAGGTCTTGGCCGTCGTCGCCACGTCCTCGATCTCCACGCCCTCGACCGCGAGGCCGATCACCGCGCCCGCCGTCGCCATGCGGTGGTCGTGGTACGTGCGGAAGACACCGCCGTGCAGCGGGCGCGGACGGATGTGCAGACCGTCCTCGGTCTCCGTCACGTCGCCGCCCAGTCCGTTGATCTCCTTGGTGAGCGCCGCCAGCCGGTCCGTCTCGTGCAGCCGCAGGTGCGCGACCCCGCGCAGGGTGGACGGGGAGTCGGCCAGGGCCGCGACCGCCGCGATGCCCGGAGTCAGCTCGCCGACCTCGCCGAGGTCCACGTCGATGCCGTGGATCCGGCCCGTGCCGGTGAAGGTCAGACCCGCGTCGGTCAGCTCGCAGGAACCACCCATTCCGGTGAAGATCTCCCGCAGCGCGTCACCGGGCTGGGTGGTCCGCGCGGGCCAGTCCGGGACCGTCACCCGGCCACCGGTCACCAGCGCGGCCGCCAGGAACGGCTGCGCGTTCGACAGGTCCGGCTCGACCACCAGGTCACGGCCGCGCAGCGCGGACGACGTCACCCGCCACACGTCCGGCTCGCCGCCGTGCTCCGGCTCGTCCACCTGGGCGCCGACCGTGCGCAGCATGTCGACCGTCATCCGGATGTGCGGCATCGAGGGCAGCCGCCCGCCCACGTGCCGCACCTCGACGCCCTGGTTGAACCGGGGCGCGGAGAGCAGCAGGGCGCTGATGAACTGGGAGGACGAGGAGGCGTCGATCTCGACCGTGCCGCCGTCCAGGCCCCCGGTGCCCCGCACGGTCATCGGCAGCGCGCCGCGCCCGTCGTCCTCGACCCGGGCGCCGAGCGCGCGCAGCGCGTCGATCACGCCGTGCAGCGGACGCTCGTGCGAACGGGGGTCGCCGTCGAAGCGCACCGGCCCGTCGGCGAGCGCCGCGACCGGCGGCAGGAAGCGCATGACCGTGCCCGCGTTGCCGACGTCCACGGTCGCGGGGCCGCGCAGCGGCGCGGGGACGATCCGCCACGCCTCGCCGGAGCCGTCGGGCCCCACGCCCTCGTCGATCCTCACGCCGAGGGCACGCAGCGCCTCGGCCATCAGGAGGGTGTCGCGGGAGCGCAGCGGACGGCGCAGCCAGCCGGGCTCGGCGGCCAGGGAGGCGAGGACCAGGGCGCGGTTGGTGACCGACTTCGAACCGGGCACGGTGACGGTCGCGTCGACGGCACCGCGCGCGTACGGGGCGGGCCAGGGGTCGGTGGACGGATCGGTGTGCGCGGAAGCAGCTGCGGTCATGTCCCTCACTGTACGGGGGCGTCAGAACCGCAGGAGCCAGCGGCAGCCGCCGATCAGGCAGCAGATCGAGACCGTGTGGAAGAAGAGCAGCCACACCCCGGCGGGGACGTGGGTGAGCCGCGCGAGCTGGTCCGCGTCCGAGTCGGGGGCACCGCCGCGGCGCCGCTTCGCCTGGAGCTCGAAGGCGGGCCGGACCCCGCCCAGGAGCAGGAACCAGACCACCCCGTAGGCGAAGAGCCCCTGCACGTCCGGCCCGGTCAGCCAGGAGACGAGGAGGAACGCGGCGCCCGTCACCAGGACGGTGAGGACGCCGTACGCGTTGCGGACCATCACCAGCATCGCGAGCAGCAGCGCGGTCGCGGCCCACAGCAGCAGCGTGGTCCGGTGGGTGCCGAGCAGGGCCGCGCCGCCGAGGCCGAGCAGCGGGGCGGCGGGGTAGCCGGCGGCCAGGGTGAGGATCGTCCCGAGGCCGGTCGGGCGGCCCCGGGACACGGTCAGGCCGCTGGTGTCCGAGTGCAGCCGGATCGCCTCCAGGCGGCGGCCGGTGGCGACGGCGACGAGGCCGTGGCCGCCCTCGTGCGCGATGGTGATCGCGTTGCGGGCCGGCAGCCAGAGCCGGCGGAGCGCGACCAGGACCAGCGCGCAGCCGCCGGTGGCCCAGACCAGCCACTGGTCCGGAGCGGGCTGGGTGCCGAGGATCTCGTTCATTCGGCGGGCTGCTCCTCGGTATCGGGCGGGATCGTGGCAGTGTGGCACGCATGTGCGGACGGTTTGCATCGAGTCGACGGCCCGAGGATCTGGTGGAGACCTTCGGGGTGGAGCAGTGGGACCCGGAGGAGACGCTGGCCCCGGACTGGAACGTGGCCCCCACCAAACGGGTCTGGGCCGTACTGGAACGTCCTGTGAAGGACGCCGGAACCGACGAACCGGTTCGCCAGCTCCGCGTCCTGCGGTGGGGACTCGTCCCCTCCTGGGCGAAGTCGCCGGACGGCGCCGCCCGGATGATCAACGCGCGTGCCGAGACCCTGCACGAGAAGCCCTCCTTCAAGCGGGCGTTCGCCTCCCGCCGCTGCGTCATTCCCGCCGACGGCTACTACGAATGGGTGACCGGGTCGGCCGAACGCGACCTGGAGGTCGAGGGGAAGAAGAAGCGGCCCCGCAAACAGCCGTACTTCGTCACCCCGGCGGACGGCTCGGTCTTCGCGATGGCCGGGCTCTACGAGTTCTGGCGCGACCGGACCCTTCCCGACGACCACCCCTCCGCCTGGTGGGTCACCTGCGCGGTGATCACCACGGAGGCGGAGACCGGACCGCTGGGCGTGGCCCCGGCCGGGGGCCCCGGATCGCTCGCCGAGATCCACCCCCGGATGCCGCTGATGCTGACGGAGGACCGCTGGGACGCCTGGCTCGACCCGGCGAACAAGGACGTGGAGGAGCTGCGCGCACTGCTCGCCCCGCCGCCGGAGGGCCTGATGCGGGCCCACCCGGTGCCGACCGCCGTCAGCAACGTCCGCAACAACGGCCCCGAACTCCTGACGGAGCTGGACGGCCCGGAGGAGGACACGCTCTTCTGAACGGCCGCCCCGGCGGCCCGGGACGGCAGGATGGGGGACGTGACGGGAGAAGCGACGCGGTACGAGACGGTCCCCACCGACGCCGGCGAGGCCCGGATCGTCTGGTACGAGGGGCCGGAGGGGACGGACCCGTGGGCCGTCCTCGCCCTCGGCCACGGCGCCGGGGGCGGTGTGGAGGCCCGCGACCTCCGGGCGCTCGCCGGGGCGCTGCCCGCGCGGGGCGTGACCGTCGCCCTCGTCGAGCAGCCCTGGCGGGTCGCGGGCAGGAAGGTCGCGCCCGCGCCCAAGACCCTGGACACCGCCTGGCGCGGCCTCTGGCCCGCCCTCGCGAAACCGGGCCTCCCCGTCGTCGCGGGCGGCCGCAGCGCCGGCGCCCGCGTGGCCTGCCGCACCGGACGCGACCTGGGCGCCCTCGCCGTCCTCGCCCTGAGCTTCCCGCTGCACCCCCCGGGCAGGCCGGAGAGGTCCCGCGCCGCCGAACTCCTCGGCACCGGTCTGCCCACCCTCGTCGTCCAGGGCGGCAACGACCCGTTCGGCCGCCCCGAGGAGTACCCGGACGGCCCCCACCGCCTCGTCGTCGTCCCGTACGGGGACCACGGCCTCGCCCTTCCCCGGCGCGCGCCCCTCGGTCAGGACGAGGCCCTCGCCCTCCTCGTGGACGGCGTCGCGGAGTGGCTCGACGCGCTGCGCTGACGCCCTGTCCGCCCGCGCCCCGGGGCCGGGAATGCCGGGCGGGGCGTCTCTGTTGTCCAGTACGTCGTACGACAGCAGGACGACAGCAGGAAGAGCAAGGAGAGGGAGTCCGCCGCATGGGTTCGACCATCTGCCCGGAGCGCGCACGGGGCGCTGACCTCGACTGGACGGTGCTGCCCTCGCCCAAGGGGGCCCCCATCCGGGCGGCGGGCGGGGCGGTTCCTCGTCTATCCTCCGAAACGAGCGGGTCCACTCCCGGGCTCGCCGACGCGCTGGAGGAGGTGGGTCCGGTCACTGGGACCGACACAGGGACCGACGAAGGCCCCGAGGAGACGACCGGGGAGCGCAACGCGCGCTTCGAGCGGGACGCCCTCGGCTACCTCGACCAGATGTACTCCGCCGCGCTGCGCATGACGCGGAACCCCGCCGACGCGGAGGACCTGGTGCAGGAGACCTACGCCAAGGCGTACGGCTCCTTCCACCAGTTCCGCGAGGGCACGAACCTCAAGGCGTGGATGTACCGCATCCTCACCAACACCTTCATCAACTCGTACCGCAAGAAGCAGCGCGAACCCCAGCGCAGTGCCGCCGAGGAGATCGAGGACTGGCAGCTCGCCCGCGCCGAGTCGCACATGTCGACCGGGCTGCGCTCCGCCGAGTCCCAGGCGCTCGACCACCTTCCCGACTCCGACGTGAAGGAAGCGCTGCAGGCGATCCCCGAGGAGTTCCGCATCGCGGTCTATCTCGCCGATGTCGAGGGCTTCGCCTACAAGGAGATCGCGGACATCATGGGGACACCCATCGGCACGGTGATGTCCCGCCTGCACCGGGGCCGCCGCCAGCTGCGCGGCATGCTCGAGGACTACGCCCGCGACCGCGGACTGGTCCCCGCGGGCGCCGGTGAGACGTCGAACGATCTGAAAGGCTCGGGCTCATGAGCTGCGGAGAGCCGCACGAGACGGACTGCTCGGAGGTCCTGGACCATCTCTACGAGTTCCTCGACAACGAGATGCCGGACAGCGACTGCACCAAGTTCGAGGTGCACTTCGAGGAGTGCTCCCCGTGCCTGGAGAAGTACGGCCTGGAACAGGCCGTGAAGAAGCTCGTCAAGCGCTGCTGCGGCAGTGACGACGTCCCCGCCGACCTGCGGGCCAAGGTCATGGGCCGGATCGAGCTGATCCGGGGCGGCCACGAGGTGCCCGAACAGGACGTCACGACCGGCGCCCCGGCGGCACCCGCCCCGCAGGAGTAGCGCCCCCGCACCGGGAGCGGAGGCCGCCGCGACGCGCTCGCGCCGGCCTCTGCCGCGTCCGGCCCCGCGCCGGCCCCCGCTACCCCGTCCCGCGCCGGCCGGATGCGCACGTCACCCGAAGGTGCGAATCGGCCCCACCGCCCCGCCCCGGCCCGCCCGACTCGCTAGCGTGGCGGGGATGATGGGCGTGAAGGTCATTCCCCCGGCGGCCCGCGTGTACATCGGCTGTGCCCTGCTCGCCGCCGGCGCGTGCGTCCTCCCCGCGCTGCGCCCCGGCACCCCCTGGGGCACGACCGCGCTCCTCGCCGCCCTGTACGCGCTCTGCGAACTGCCCGCCCGCTGCCCCCTCGTGCGCCGCGCGCTCGGCGGCTCCGCCCCCGTGGGCACCGGCTCCTCCTACCCCGTGCTCCTCGCCGCCGCGCTCCTCCTGCCGCCCGCCGCCGCCGCGCTCGCCGCGCTGCCCGGCAGCCTCCTCGCCCGCGTCGAGGAATCCCCGGCCGGCCCGCGCCGCGCCTGGCGGGCCGCTGCCGCCGCCCTCTCCGTCTGGGCCGCCGCCCACGCCTCCGGCGCCCTGGGCGGTCCGGCCGCCCTCGTACACGGCGCGGACGCCCCCGTCCTCCCGTACGCGCTGCTGCCCGCCGGCGCCGCCGCCCTCGTCTTCTGCCTGGTTCTCACCGCCCTCGACGGCGGCGTCCGCGCCGTCGCCGACGGGCCGTCCTCCCGGGCCGCCCGGCGCGGCCTCCTCGGTCCGGCGCTCGCCCCGCACGTCGTGCACGGGCTCGCCGGGCTGATGATGGCCGTCCTCTGGCGCAGCGCGTACGGGCCGGTCGCCGCGCTCTTCGTGCTCCTGCCCATGTACATCTCCTGCTGGGTCTTCGGCCAGTACCACCGCGAACGCGCCGCCCACCAGGCCACCATCCGCGCCCTCGTCCAGGCCGTCGACATCAAGGACCGCTACACCCGGGGCCACAGCGAGCGCGTCGGTCACGCCTCCGTCCTCATCGCCCGCGAACTCGGCATGCCCGAGGACCGGCTCGACGTCGTCCGCTTCGCCGGCATCCTGCACGACGTGGGGAAGCTGGGCGTGCCCACCCGGGTGCTCCGCAAGGACGGGCCCCTCACCCCCGAGGAACGCCGGGTCATCGAACTGCACCCGGAGTACGGCCACGAGATCGTCCGGGGGATCGGCTTCCTCGGCGAGGCGCGGACCGCGATCCTCCACCACCACGAGCGCATGGACGGCAGCGGCTACCCGTACGGGCTGCGCGGCGAGCAGATCCCCGAGTTCGCCCGGATGGTCGCCGTCGCCGACGCCTTCGACGCCATGACCTCCCACCGCTCCTACAGCCGCGCCCGCCCCGTGCCGGTCGCCGTCGCCGAACTGGAACGGTGCGCGGGCACCCACTTCGACCCCCGGATGGTCGACGCCTTCGTCCGGGCCCTGGACCGGCACGGCTGGCGGCCCTCCGTCACCGCCGACGAGACCCCGCCCGACGGGAACGTGCCCCCGCCCCGCGGAGCGGACGCCCCCGCCCCCTCGAAGGAGCGCGGGTGAGGCCCGGCGCCGTCACCGTCGGCGCCGTCCACGCGGCCGCCCTGCTCCTCGGCCTCGCCGCCCTCGGCTCCGCCCTCCGGCACGGCGTCGACCGGCCCGGCGACGCCCTCGCCTTCGGCGCCCTCGTCGCCCTCGGCGAACTCGCCCGCTGGGGCGCCGACCCCGACGAGAGGGAGCCCGCGCCGCTCGCCGCCGCCGGAGCCCTCGCGTACGCCCTGCTCGGGGAGAGCGGCGGGAGCCCCGCCACCCACGGCGTCCTCCAGACCGTCGCCGTCGTCACGGCCGCCGGGCTCGCCGGGATCGGCCCCCACCTCGCCCGGGGCCGGGGCCCCGGCCGCGACCACCTCGCCCGCCGCGTCCTCGCCGTCGCCTTCGCCGCGCTCTGCTTCCAGCCCCTCCACGGCTCCGGCACCGGACACCTCGGCGAGGGCCCGTCGTACGCCCTCCTCCTCGGGTTCCTGCTCGTCCTCACCGCCCTGTGCGACGCCGTGCTCGCCGCCCTCCTGCTCCGCGCCCGCACCGGGTTCCCGTACGGCTCCCTCCTCCGCGACGAACTGCGCGCCCTCCCCGGCATCGGCTCCGCCGTCTGCGCCACCGGCACCGTCATGGCGCTCGGCGTCGCCGCCGCCGGACTGTGGGCGCTGCCCGTACTGGCCGTCCCGCTCCTGCTCACCCAGGTCTCCCACCGCCGCTACGCGGCCGTCCGCGCCGTCAGCCGGCAGACCATCGCCTCCCTGGCCCGTGCGACCGAGGTCGCCGGCTGCACCCCGCCCGGCCACGCCCACCGGGTCGCCGCCCTCAGCACGGCCGTCGGGCGCGAACTGGGCCTCTCCGGGACCGAGCTGACCGTCCTCGAACACGCGGCGCTCATGCACGACATCGGCCAGCTCTCCCTGGTCGATCCCGTCGAGGGCGGCGCCACCGCCCTCCTCCCGGCCGAGGAGCAGCGCCGGATCGCCCTCCTGGGCGGGGAGGTCGTCCGCAGGACCGGGGTCCCCCCGGCCGTCGCCGTGATCGTGGAACGGCAGGCCGACCCCTACCGCGACCAGCCGCTCCCCGCCCGGATCGTCCGGGCCGTGAACGCCTACGACGACCTGGCCGGCGACGGCGCGGGCGCCGCCCTCGACGCCCTGGAGCGGCTCAGGCTCGGCACCGCCCGCGACTACCACCCGGACGTCGTCGAGGGACTGGCCCGGGTCCTGGCCCGGAGCGGAACCGCTGGGGTGACCGGGGCCCTGCCGGGGTAACCCATGGGTAATGAGCGCGCGTCCGACCGGGCATGGTTGGATGCGAACAAGAGGGTGAAGCGACCGGCAGGCGGGAATCGTGAAGATCTTCGGGAAGGTACGGCATCGGCCCTCCGCCTCGTGGCGGCAGGCCACCGACCGCGCGTTCACGCTGATCGGCGACGGCCGGTACGAGGACGCGGGCGCGCTCCTCACGCGCGCGGCGGATCTGGAGCCCTGGCTCTCGGAGTCCTGGTTCAACCTGGCGCTGCTGCACAAGTTCCGGCACGACTGGGAGCAGGCCAGGGCCGCCGGGCTCCGCGCGGTCGCGCTGCTCGACAAGGAGACCGGCGCCCCCGACTGGTGGAACGTCGGCATCGCCGCCACCGCCCTCCAGGACTGGCCGCTGGCCCGCCGCGCCTGGCAGGCGTACGGGCTGAAGGTGCCCGGGGCCGCCGCCGACACGGGCGAGCCCGCCGGCATGGAGCTGGGCAGCGCCGCCGTCCGGCTCTCGCCCGAGGGCGAGGCCGAGGTCGTGTGGGGCCGCCGGCTCGACCCGGCCCGGCTGGAGGTCCTCTCCATCCCGCTGCCGTCCTCCGGGCGCCGCTGGGGCGAGGTCGTCCTCCACGACGGCGTGCCGAACGGCGAGCGGACCACCACCGCGGGCCCCTCCTACCCGGTCTTCGACGAGATCGAGCTGTGGGCGCCCTCGCCCGTCCCCACCTGGGTGGTCCTCCTGGAGGCCGCCACCGAGGCCGACCGGGACGCCCTGGAGCAGCTGGCCGCCGAGGCGGGCTTCGCCGCCGAGGACTGGTCGTCCTCCGTGCGCCTGCTCTGCCGCGCCTGCTCCGAGTCGACCATGCCGAGCGCCGAGGGCGAGGGGGAGCACTCCGACCCGCACGACCACAGCGAGCCGGGGCACCCCGGACCGCTCGGCCACCGCTCGCCCGGCGAGCTGTGGGTGCCGGAGCGGGAGTGCGGCATCGCGGCCCCGGCGGCCCTGGTGCGCGGGCTCCTCGACGGCTGGGTGGCGGACAGCCCGGACAGCCGCGAGTGGCGGGATCTCGAAGAGGTCTGCTGAGCGCCCCACCCCGTGCCCGTAGGCTGTCCTCCGACGGAATCGGGTTTTCAGGAAGGCGCGGCCGGACATGGCGCAGCAGGAGACGGACGAGCAGACGCAGATCAACGACGGCTTCGTCGTGGACACGGAGGACTGCGAGGCGCGCGAGCTCGCCCACCGCGAGCGCGGCACCGCCCGCCCGATCACGGTCGTCGGCAACCCCGTGCTCCACCGGGAGTGCAAGGACGTCACCGAGTTCGGCGACGAACTCGCGGCGCTGATCGACGACATGTTCGCCAGCCAGAAGGCCGCCGAGGGCGTGGGCCTGGCCGCGAACCAGATCGGTGTGGACCTCAAGGTCTTCGTCTACGACTGCCCGGACGACGAGGGCGTCCGGCACACCGGCGTCGTGGTCAACCCGGTCCTCCAGGAGCTGCCGGCCGACCGCCGCGTCCTGGACGAGTCCAACGAGGGCTGCCTCTCCGTGCCGACCGCCTACGCCGAGCTGGCCCGCCCGGACTACGCCGAGGTCCACGGCCAGGACGCCCGGGGCAACCCGATCAAGGTGCGCGGCACCGGCTACTTCGCCCGCTGCCTCCAGCACGAGACGGACCACCTGTACGGCCGCCTCTACATCGACCGCCTCTCCAAGCGGGACCGCAAGGACGCCCTGCGCCAGATGGCGGAGGGCACCCCG
Source organism: Streptomyces sp. NPDC001744 (assembly GCF_042892575.1). Classification (NCBI taxonomy): domain Bacteria; kingdom Bacillati; phylum Actinomycetota; class Actinomycetes; order Kitasatosporales; family Streptomycetaceae; genus Streptomyces; species Streptomyces sp. NPDC001744. The sequence goes on along the minus strand of NZ_JBIAUG010000024.1, from coordinate 92,025 downwards.
CGCTACGAGACGGTCCCGAACGACTGACGCCGGTACGCGCGCACGCGGAAGGGCCCCGCACTCCTCGGAGTGCGGGGCCCTCTCACGTACCGCCTAGAAGTCCTCGTCCAGGTCCACCGAGCCCTCGACCGCCACCTGGTAGGCGGACGGGCGGCGCTCGAAGAAGTTGGTCAGCTCCTGGACGCCCTGGAGCTCCATGAAGGAGAACGGGTTCTCCGAGCCGTACACCGGGGCGAAGCCGAGGCGCTGGAGGCGCTGGTCGGCGACGCACTGGAGGTACTCGCGCATCGACTCGGTGTTCATGCCCGGCAGCCCGTCGCCGCACAGGTCGCGGCCGAACTGGAGCTCCGCCTCCACGGCCTCCTGCAGCATGTCGGTGACCTGCTGCCGGAGTGCGTCGTCGAAGAGGTCCGGCTCCTCCTTGCGGACGGTGTCCACGACCTCGAAGGCGAAGTTCATGTGCATCGTCTCGTCGCGGAAGACCCAGTTGGTGCCGGTCGCCAGGCCGTGCAGCAGGCCCCGGGACCGGAACCAGTACACGTAGGCGAAGGCGCCGTAGAAGAACAGGCCCTCGATGCACGCGGCGAAGCAGATCAGGTTCAGCAGGAAGCGGCGGCGGTCGGACGCCGTCTCCAGCTTCTCGATCTTCTCGACCGAGTCCATCCACTTGAAGCAGAACTGCGCCTTCTCGCGGATCGAGGGGATGTTCTCCACCGCGTCGAAGGCCGCCGCGCGGTCGTCCGGGTCGGGCAGGTAGGTGTCGAGCAGCGTCAGGTAGAACTGGACGTGCACGGCCTCCTCGAAGAGCTGACGGCTCAGGTACAGCCGCGCCTCCGGGGAGTTGATGTGCTTGTACAGCGTCAGCACCAGGTTGTTCGCCACGATCGAGTCGCCGGTCGCGAAGAACGCGACCAGGCGTCCGATCATGTGCTGCTCACCGGGGGTGAGCTTGGCGAGGTCGGCGACGTCCGAGTGGAGGTCGACCTCCTCCACGGTCCAGGTGTTCTTGATGGCGTCCCGGTAGCGCTCGTAGAAGTCCGGGTAGCGCATGGGGCGGAGCGTGAGCTCGAAGCCCGGGTCCAGGAGGTTCTTCTTCTCGGTGGAGCTCATTACTGGCAGGCCTCGCAGGACTCGGGGTTCTCAAGGGAGCAGGCGATCGCGTCCGCGTCGGGGGCCGCCTGCTGGACGGGGATCGGGGCGGCGGTCGTCGCGGCCCGGGCGGCGCGGGCGATCCGGGTGGCCGGGCGGGAGCGCAGGTAGTACGTCGTCTTCAGGCCCTGCTTCCAGGCGTACGCGTACATCGACGACAGCTTGCCGATGGTGGGCGTCTCCAGGAACAGGTTCAGCGACTGCGACTGGTCCAGGAACGGGGTGCGGGCGGCGGCCATGTCGATCAGGCCGCGCTGCGGGATCTCCCAGGCCGTGCGGTACAGCTCGCGCACCTCGGCCGGGACCCAGGTGAAGCCCTGCACCGAGCCGTTGGCGTCGCGCAGCGCCTCGCGGGTCTGCGCGTCCCACACGCCGAGCTCCTTCAGCTCGGCCACCAGGTACGAGTTGACCTGGAGGAACTCGCCCGACAGCGTCTCGCGCTTGAACAGGTTGGACACCTGCGGCTCGATGCACTCGTACACGCCGGCGATCGAGGCGATCGTCGCGGTCGGCGCGATGGCGAGGAGCAGCGAGTTGCGCATGCCGACGGCGGCGATCCGCTCGCGCAGCGCGGCCCAGCGCTCCGGCCAGTTCAGCTCCACGTCGTAGTGGTCGGGGTGCAGCACGCCGCGGGCGGCGCGGGTCTTCTCCCAGGCGGGGAGCGGGCCGTTGCGCTCGGCCAGGTCGGCGGACGCCTCGTACGCGGCGAGCATGATCCGCTCGGCGATCCGGGTGGAGAGCGCCCGCGCCTCCGGGGAGTCGAAGGGCAGCCGCAACTGGAAGAAGACGTCCTGGAGGCCCATGGCGCCCAGGCCGACCGGGCGCCAGCGGGAGTTGGAGCGGCCCGCCTGCTCGGTCGGGTAGAAGTTGATGTCCACGACCCGGTCGAGGAAGGTGACGGCCGTGCGGACGGTGGCGTCCAGGCGTTCCCAGTCGATGTCGCCGTTCCGCACGAACGCGCCGAGGTTGACCGAGCCCAGGTTGCAGACCGCGGTCTCGCCGTCGTCGGTGACCTCCAGGATCTCCGTGCAGAGGTTGGAGGAGTGGACGGTGTGGCCGGGCTCGGCGGTCTGGTTGGCCGTCCGGTTCGAGGCGTCCTTGAAGGTCATCCAGCCGTTGCCGGTCTGGGCCAGGGTCCGCATCATCCGGCCGTACAGGTCGCGGGCCGGCATCGTCTTGCGGGCGAGCCCGGCCGCCTCGGCCGCGCGGTAGGCGGCGTCGAACTCGTCGCCCCACAGGTCGACCAGCTCGGGCACGTCCGACGGGGAGAACAGCGACCACTCGGCGTCGGCGTTCACGCGGCGCATGAACTCGTCCGGGACCCAGTGCGCCAGGTTGAGGTTGTGCGTGCGGCGCTGGTCCTCGCCCGTGTTGTCGCGGAGTTCCAGGAACTCCTCGATGTCCGCGTGCCAGGTCTCCAGGTAGACGGCGGCGGCGCCCTTGCGCCGGCCGCCCTGGTTCACGGCCGCGACGGAGGCGTCCAGGGTCTTCAGGAACGGCACGATGCCGTTGGAGTGCCCGTTGGTGCCGCGGATCAGGGAACCGCGGGCGCGGATCCGGGAGTACGAGAGGCCGATGCCGCCCGCGTGCTTCGAGAGGCGCGCGACCTGGTGGTAGCGGTCGTAGATGGAGTCCAGCTCGTCCTGGGGGGAGTCCAGGAGGTAGCAGGAGGACATCTGCGGGTGGCGGGTGCCGGAGTTGAAGAGCGTCGGCGAGGACGGCAGGTAGTCCAGGCGGCTCATCAGGCCGTACAGCGCGGTGACCTCGTCGAGCGCGCGGACGCTCTCGTCCTCGGCCAGGCCGCAGGCGACGCGCAGCATGAAGTGCTGGGGGGTCTCGATCACCTTGCGGGTGATCGGGTGGCGCAGCAGGTAGCGCGAGTAGAGGGTGCGCAGGCCGAAGTAGCCGAAGCGGTCGTCGCCGGCCGGGTCGATCGCCGCGTCGAGACGGTCGGCGTGCAGCGCGACGAACCCGGCGGTCCGGTCCGCGATCAGGCCCTCGCGGTGGCCCACGGCCACGGAGGCGGAGAAGGCGACGGAGCCCTGGGAGGCGGCCTCGTCCGCGATGGTGAGGGTGAGGAGGCGGGCGGCGAGCCGGGAGTACGCGGGGTCCTCGGCGATCAGGCCGGCGGCCGCCTCGGTGGCCAGCTCGCGCAGCTCCGCCTCGTCCGACGCGGCGCTGCGGCCGCGCAGCGCGGCGGCGGCGACCTTGCCGGGGTCGGTGTCGGGGAGATCGGCGGTGAGGTCGGTCAGGGTCCGCAGCAGCACGGTCCCGGGTCCGTCGCTCTCGACCGCGGAAGCCTCGGCCGAAGCCGGATCGGCGGGCGCGATGGTCACGTGGGGGCTCTCCCTCGCTCGGCTCGGGGCCGCGGGGAGGGAAGGCGGGCAGGCGGGCGTCCAGGCACGACGCGCCGCGTCCGCCGGCCCACTCCGCGAGGCCCGGACGTCTGTGGCACCCGGGCCGGACGGACCGGGCGCGCTGACGGCAGGTGCTCGGACTCGCTCCGGACGAAACAGCACGAAGCACACCGTTGCGGGACAGTTCCGGATTCGCGCCGGATTCCCCTGCGTCGACAGCGAGGACGAGCATACATGTGGGGGGCGCTGCTCGTGGCACCCCCCACATGTTGTGTCACCCCGGGGGTGGAGGGGAGGCTCAGAACTCCAAGGAGTAGGTGCGCAGCGGGTGATCGGGGATCGGCTCCCAGTCCCGGTGCGGGGTGCGGACGAAGCCCAGGCGCTCGTAGATCCGGTGCGCGGAGACCATCACGGCGTCCGTGGAGAGCACGATCCGGGCGCACCCCGGGAGGGCCCGCGCCCGGTCGGTACAGGCCCGTACGAGCGCCTCCCCGATGCCCCGGCCGCGGGCCTCCCGGGCGACCACGAGCATCCGGAACTCGGCCTCGCCCTCCACGGCGATGTCGGCCCACGGCGTGCCGCCCCGGGCGAAGGTCACCCCGCCGACGATCCGGCCCGCCGCGGTCCCGGTGTCCTCCGCGACGAGGACCTCGCTCTCGCGGGCCCGCCGCGCGGTGTCCCGCAGCACCGCCAGGTAGGAGTCCTCGGCCCCGTGCGCCAGCAGTCCGTCGTCCAGATAGGTGCGCCCGGTCAGCTCGCCGAGCGCCTCGTACTCCTCGGGCCGTACCGCCCTGATCGTGAAGTCCATGGGTGCAGTGTGCCCGCCGGGGACGCGACGGGGCCCGGGGGTCTCCCTGCGGAGGCCCCCGGGCCCGTCGTACGCGCGCGAGGTCAGTGCGTCGGCGCGGTGGTCTTCTCCATCTCGACCTTCACGCCCGGGTCGCCGGCGTCCGCCGTGTAGTCGGACGGCGAGGTCTCGTCCACGCCCTCGGGGGCCTTGACGGCCTTGAGGACGAAGGTGAGGACCACGGTGACCAGGACGTTGAGGACGAAGGCGGTGAGACCGATGTAGCCGATCTCGCCGATGCCCGGGATCTCGGCGGAGGAGCCGCCGAAGTGCTTCTGGGTCGGGCTGGCGACGCCGTACGCGGCGACCGTGCCGTAGACCATGCCGACCGCCCAGCCCGCGAGCAGCGCCCAGCGGTGGAACCAGCGGGTGAACAGGCCGCCGACCAGGGCCGGGAAGGTCTGCAGGATCCAGATGCCGCCGAGGAGCTGGAAGTTGATCGCGACCGTCTTGTCCATGGTGAGGACGAAGACGAGCGCGCCGACCTTCACCAGGAGGGAGACCAGCTTGGAGACCTTGGTCTCCTGGGCCGGGGTCGCGTCCGGCTTGATGAAGTCCTTGTAGATGTTGCGGGTGAAGAGGTTGGCCGCGGCGATCGACATGATCGCGGCCGGGACGAGCGCGCCGATGCCGATCGCGGCGAACGCGACGCCCGCGAACCAGTCCGGGAACATGGTCTCGAAGAGCTGCGGGATGGCGAGCTGGCCGTTCTTCACCTTGATCCCGGCGGCGATCGCCATGAAGCCGAGCAGCGCGAGCAGGCCCAGCATCAGCGAGTACAGCGGCAGGATCGTGGTGTTGCGGCGGATGACCTCGCGGCTCCGGGACGACAGGGTCGCCGTGATGGAGTGCGGGTACATGAAGAGCGCGAGCGCGGAGCCGAGCGCGAGCGTCGCGTACGTCCACTGGCCCGCCTCGCCGGGGACGAGCGCGCCGCGCGGCTTGCCGGTCGCCGGATTGGTCTGCGCGAACGCCTCGCCCGCCTTGGCGAAGATCTCGTCGAAGCCGCCCAGCTTGATCGGGATGTAGATGATCGCCACCGCGATGACGAGGTAGATCAGGGTGTCCTTGACGAAGGCGATGAGCGCGGGGGCGCGCAGGCCCGAGGAGTACGTGTACGCCGCGAGGACGCCGAAGGCGAGGAGCAGCGGCAGGTCCTTGACGAACCAGTGCGTGGTCTCGCCGCCGCCGACGCCCATCACGTCCAGGACGGCCTGGATGCCGACGAGCTGGAGCGCGATGTACGGCATGGTGGCGAGGATGCCGGTGACCGCCACCGCGAGCGACAGGCCCTTGGAGCCGAAGCGGCCCCGGACGAAGTCGGAGGTGGTCACGTACCCGTGCTTGTGCGACACCGACCACAGGCGGGGCAGGAAGGTGAAGATCAGCGGGTACACCAGGATCGTGTACGGGACGGCGAAGAAGCCGGCCGCGCCCGCCGCGTAGATGGCGGCGGGGACGGCGACGAAGGTGTACGCCGTGTAGAGGTCGCCGCCGAGCAGGAACCACGTCACCCAGGTGCCGAACGACCGGCCGCCGAGGCCCCATTCGTCGAGGCTGTGCTCGTTCTCGGCCTTGCGCCACTTGGCCGCCAGGAAGCCCATGACCGTGACGGCCAGGAAGAAGAAGACGAAGACGCCGAGCGCCACGCCGTTCACGCCGTCCTTCATCGCGCGTCACCTCCCCTGCGGGACCGCTGGTCCCGCTGCCACAGCTTGTACGCGATCATGGTGAGCACGGTGGAGACCAGCACCCAGAGCATCTGGTACCAGTAGAAGAAGGGGATGCCGGCGAAGAGCGGCTCCACCTTCGCGTAGGAACCCACCCACAGCATCGCCACGAACGGGGCGACGAGGCAGAGCGCGATCACCGCCCGCAGGGGGGTGACGACCGGTTGCCGTACCGGTGCCGCTTCCTCGTGTGGCGTTTTCCCGCGTGCCGCTTCTGGCATGGCGATTCCGTCCCCTCGCTGATCACCTCGGTGGTGGTGGGGAAATCTAGGGGACGCGTCCGTGGCATGGAACCCCTGTCCGCATAACGGATGCGACGCGTCGGTGGAGGTGTGGTGAGGACGGACGCGGCGGGTGCCGGAGCCGGCCCTCCCCGGGCGGAAGGCGCCGGGCGCCGGCGCGACCCCGGCGGCCTCCGGCGCGGCTTCCGGAAACGCCGGACGGCCGCGCCCGGGGGCGCGGCCGTCCGGTGTCGTGGGTGCGTTCAGTCGTGGGGGCGCCGGAGGCGGGCCACGAACTTGTACCGGTCGCCGCGGTAGACGGACCGGACCCACTCGACCGGCTCGCCCCGCGCGTCCAGGGAGTGGCGGGAGAGCATCAGCATCGGCAGGCCCACGTCCGTGCCGAGCAGCCCCGCCTCGCGCGGGGTGGCGAGGGAGGTCTCGATGGTCTCCTCGGCCTCGGCGAGGTGCACGTCGTAGACCTCGGCGAGCGCGGTGTAGAGCGAGGTGTACTTGACGAGCGAGCGGCGCAGGGCCGGGAAGCGCTTCGCGGACAGGTGGGTGGTCTCGATCGCCATCGGCTCCCCGCTGGCGAGCCGCAGGCGCTCGATGCGGAGCACCCGGCCGCCGGCCGTGATGTCGAGCAGCCCGGCGAGGGTGTCGTCGGCGGTGACGTAGCCGATGTCGAGGAGCTGCGAGGTGGGCTCCAGGCCCTGGGCGCGCATGTCCTCGGTGTACGAGGTGAGTTGGAGGGCCTGGGAGACCTTGGGCTTGGCCACGAAGGTGCCCTTGCCCTGGATGCGCTCCAGACGTCCCTCGACGACCAGTTCCTGGAGTGCCTGGCGCACGGTGGTGCGCGAGGTGTCGAACTCGGTGGCGAGGGTCCGTTCCGGCGGGACCGGCGTGCCGGGCGGCAGGGTCTCCGTCATGTCGAGCAAGTGCCGCTTCAGCCGGTAGTACTTGGGCACGCGCGCGGTGCGGGTGGGTGTCCCGCTCTCTGTCTCCGTGCTGCCCGCGTCCGTGGCCATGGCCTGCCTTCCCGACTCCTGTGCTGTTGCCGTCACCGGCTCCTCCGTCTGTCGCGGCTCACATGGTGGCACGCTTCGTGTGCCACCCCGGTTTCTCCTGCCGATACGTGCCGCTTCGGCGAGGAGGAGGCGTCCCCTGCTTCTTATACACCGCACTCTCCCCCGTTGGTCTAGGCCATTCGGCCGGGAGGTGAAAGGCTCGCCCCGGCGGGAGGGAGGGCCCTTCCGGTCCGCCGGGCGCGCGGGGGGTGTTCGGTGCGGCCGGCGCGGTTCCGCGGCCGGGACCGGACGCGGGCCAGGTGTCGGTCCGGTAACGGACGCCCATACCCGTCTTGCGCACCCTTGACACCCAAAAAGGTCTAGGCCAAGCTCCGGGTACTGGTCTAAACCATTCAAAGACCAGGTCCCGGCCCCACGAGCATTACCCGACGTATGTCTTCGCGCGGTGGGCAGGGGGGTTGCAGGCATCCCTGAGGAGGGTGGCGTGAAGCGCAAGCTCATCGCGGCGATCGGTGTCGCGGGCATGATGGTCTCTATCGCGGCGTGTGGCGGCTCGGACAACAAGGGCGGTGGCAGCGCCGGCGGCGACGCCAAGGAGATCACCGTCTGGCTGACCGTCGACGCCCAGAACAACTGGCCCGAGCTGGTCAAGGCCGCGGACGACGCGGTGACCAAGAAGCACCCCGGCATCACGATCAAGCACGAGTACTACGGCTGGCCGGACAAGAACACCAAGCTGGACGCCGTCCTCGCCACGGACAAGGCCCCGGACGTTGTCGAGATGGGCAACTCCGAGATGATCAGCTACATGGCCAAGGGCGCCTTCGCCGAGGTCGACCCCTCGAAGTTCGCCAACTCCGACAAGTGGCTCGACGCCCTCAAGGAGTCGGTCACCTACAACGGCAAGACCTACGGCGTCCCCTACTACGCCGGTGGCCGCGTGGGCACCTGGCGCAAGGACGTCGCCGCCGAGGCCGGCGTGAAGGCCGTCCCGAAGACCTGGGCCGAGCTGACCGCCGCCCTCGACGCCATCCAGGCGAAGAAGGGCCCGAAGTTCAGCGCCTGGTACCAGCCGTCGCCGGACTGGTACGCCGCGATGTCCTTCGTCTACGACGCGGGCGGCTCCATCGCCAAGCAGGACGGCGAGACCTGGAAGGCGAACCTCTCCTCGCCGGAGTCCCTCAAGGGCCTCACCGAGTACAAGAACATCCTCGACAAGTACATGCACGCCGACAAGACGAAGGACGAGTCCGACCGTCCCGTCGTCTTCGGCCAGGGCAACTCCGCCACGATCTTCGCCGCCGGCTGGGAGGGCGCCACCGCCGCCGACCCGAAGTCCGACAAGGTCGGCGGGCTGAAGGACAAGCTCGAGAACTTCGTGATGCCCGGCCCGTCCGGCAAGAACATCCCGGTCTTCCTCGGCGGCTCCGACCTGGCCGTCCCGGTCAAGTCCAAGGCGCAGGGCATCGCGGCCGAGTGGATCGCCGCCTTCACCGGCCCCGAGGGCCAGAAGGGTCTCGTCGCCAAGGGCAACCTGCCCAACAACAAGGCCGACCTCGCCCCGTTGAAGAGCGACCCGGCCACCGCCGTCCCGGCCACCGCCGCCGAGTCGAGCTACTTCGTCCCGACCGCTCCCGGCTGGGGCCAGGTCGAGAAGGCCCAGACCCTCAAGACGATGCTCATCGACATCGCCAAGGGCAAGTCGGTCGAGGAGGCCGCCAAGGCCGCCGACGCCGCGATCGACAAGGTCATCAACACCAAGTGACCTGTGGGCAGGGCCCCGTCGCGCGACGGGGCCCTGCTGCCCGTACCACGAGAGGGATCGCTGAGGAGCACGGGATGAGTGCCGCAGACACAACCACCGCGAAGGTGCCGCCGGTGCGGCAATCGCCATCCTCCGGCTCAGCGGCCGGAGCCCCGGGAAAGCCCGGCAGGAAGTCGAACGGCGGGGCGGGCGTCCCATGGCTGCTTCTCGCGCCATGCCTCCTGGTCCTGCTCCTGGTGCTGGGCTACCCCCTGGTCCGCCTGGTCACCCTCTCGTTCCAGAAGTTCGGCCAGCCCCAGCTCTGGGGCTTCCAGGAAGCGGAGTCGGCCGGCTTCGAGAACTTCACCCGGATCCTCGGTGACGGCGAGTTCTGGTCCGTCGTCCTGCGCACGATCGTCTTCGCGGCCGGCGCGGTGATCCTCACCATGGTCCTGGGCATGATGATCGCGCTCCTGCTCCAGCGGGTCTCCGGCTGGGTCAAGGCGCTCATCAACATCGTGCTCGTGGCCAGCTGGGGCATGCCCATCATCGTCGCGACCGCCATCTTCAAGTGGCTCTTCGACGCCGACTACGGCGTCCTGAACTGGCTCCTCAGCCGTCTGCCCGGCGTCGACATGATCGGCCACAACTGGTTCGCCAGCGGCCCCCAGGGCCTCGCCGTGATCATGCTGCTCGTCGTCTGGGGCGCCGTCCCCTTCGTGGTGATCACCCTGAGCGCCGGCCTCACGCAGGTGCCCAAGGAACTCGAAGAGGCCGCCCGGCTCGACGGCGCGGGCGCCTGGGGTGTCTTCCGCTTCGTCACCCTGCCCGTCCTCAAGCCCATCATCGTCATGCTGACCACGCTCTCGGTGATCTGGGACATGGGCGTCTTCCCGCAGGTCTACGTGATGCGCAACGGCCACCCCGAGCCCGAGTTCCAGCTCCTCACCACGTACTCCTTCGACAGGGCGTTCGTCGTCAACGACTACGGCACCGGCTCGGCGATCGCGCTGGTCACGGTCCTCCTGCTGCTCGGAGTCGTCGCCGTCTACATGCGCCAGATGCTCAAGATCGGAGATGTGGAGTGAGCGCCGCCAACGCCTCCGCGGACGCGACCGCCAAGGCCCCGGTGCCCGTGGTCCACCGCAGCAAGTCCAAGGCCGGCTGGAACCTCCTCGGCCTGCTCGTCGTCCTCACGGCCGGCTTCCCGGTCTACTGGATGATCAACACGGCGTTCAAGCCCGCCAAGGACGCCATCGACCCCGACCCGCACTTCTTCCCGTCGACCTTCACGCTCGACAACTTCGGGCGCGCCCTCGACATCGCGGACTTCTGGGGCCCGGTCGGCCGCAGCCTCGTCGTCTCGCTCGTCGTGGTCGTCATCGGCATCGCGGTCGGCCTGCTCGCCGCCCTCGCGATCTCCCGCTTCGCCTTCCGCGGCCGCAAGATCGTGATCGTCGGCATCCTGGCGGTCCAGATGATCCCGCTCGTCGCCATGATCATCCCGGTCTTCCTGCTCCTCAACGACCTGGGCCAGTACGACAGGCTCACCGGCCTGATCATCACGTACCTGACCTTCGTCCTCCCCTTCACGGTGTGGACCCTCCGCGGCTTCATCGTGAACATCCCCAAGGAGCTGGAGGAGGCCGCGCAGGTCGACGGCTGCACCCGCACCGGCGCCTTCCTCCGGGTCGTCTTCCCGCTGCTCGCCCCGGGCATGGTCGCGACCTCGGTCTACGGCTTCATCCAGGCGTGGAACGAGTACCTGTACGCCCTGATGCTGATGAGCCAGCCGAACCAGACGGCCACCGTCTGGCTGAGCAACTTCATCACCAAGAACGGCACCGAGTACGCCCCGATGATGGCCGGCTCCACGATGATGGCCGTCCCCATCGTGATCCTCTTCCTCCTTGTCCAGCGCAAGATGGCCGCGGGTCTCACGGCCGGCGCGGTGAAGGGATAACGGCTCCCCATGACGACACTCGTACAAGGCTCGGACACCCTGACGCGCGACGCGCTCGCGGTCCTCCAGCCCGGCTTCGTCGGCACCACCGCCCCCGACTGGCTGCTCCGCCGCATCGGCGAGGGCCTGTCGTCGGTCGGCCTCTTCGGCCGGAACATCGCCACCCCCGAGCAGCTCACCGCGCTCACCGCGCAGCTCAGGGCCGAGCGGGACGACGTCCTCGTCGCCATCGACGAGGAGGGGGGCGACGTCACCCGCCTGGAGGTCCGGCAGGGCTCCTCCTTCCCCGGCAACTACGCGCTGGGCAGCGTCGACGACGTCGAGCTCACCCGGGCCGTGGCCCGCGAACTCGGCCGCCGGCTCGCGCTGTGCGGGGTGGACCTCAACTGGGCGCCCTCGGCGGACGTCAACTCCGACGCCGAGAACCCGGTCATCGGCGTCCGCTCCTTCGGGGCCGACCCGGACCTGGTGGCCCGGCACACCGTGGCGTACGTGGAGGGCCTCCAGGGCGCCGGGGTCGCGGCCTGCACGAAGCACTTCCCCGGGCACGGCGACACCAACGTGGACTCCCACGACGCGCTGCCCCGGATCGATGTGGACCTCGCCACACTGCACGCCCGTGAGCTGGCACCTTTCCGCTCGGCCGTCGCCGCGGGTACCAAAGCGGTCATGAGCGCGCATATCCTTCTGTCCGCGCTCGACCCCCACCGCCCGGCCACCCTGAGCCCGCAGATCCTCACCGGTCTGCTGCGCCAGGAGCTGGGCTTCGAGGGGCTGATCGTCACCGACGGCATGGAGATGCGGGCCGTCTCGGCGACGTACGGCATCGAGCGCGGATCGGTCCTCGCCATCGCCGCGGGCGCCGACGCCATCTGCGTCGGCGGCGGGCTGTGCGACGAGGACACCGTACTGCGGCTGCGCGACGCGCTCGTCGACGCGGTACGGACCGGTGAACTGCCCGAGGAGCGGCTGGCCGACGCCGCGGCGCGCGTGCGCGCCCTGGCGGCCTGGACCAGGTCGCACCGGGCCAGGGGGGCTGGATCGGTGCCGGGCGCGGCAGTGCAGGAGGGGACCGCGCCCGGTACCGACATCGGACTGGTCGCCGCCCGCCGGGCCCTCCGGGTGACCCGCGGCGACCGGCCGTACGCGCCGGTGACCGAGGCCCCCTACGTGGCCTCCTTCACCCCGGTCGCGAACTTCGCGGTCGGCGACGAGACGCCCTGGGGCGTCGCCGCGGAGCTGGAGCGCCTCCTTCCCGGCACGGAGACCGGGTCGTACGGCGAGTCCTCCGTGGACGCCGTCCTCGCCGCCGCGGGGGAGCGCCGCGTCGTGGCGGTCGTACGGGACGCCCACCGGCACCCGTGGATGACCGAGGCCCTGGACGGTCTCCTCGCGGCCCGCCCCGACACCGTCGTGATCGAGATGGGCCTCAACGAGGCGGAGCCCCGGGGGGCCCTGCACATCGCCACGCACGGTGCGGCCCGGGTCTGCGGCCGCGCGGCCGCGGAGGCCGTCGTCGGGACCGGCGCCTGACCGCCGCTCCGGCACCCGTACGACGAGGGGCCCGGCACCTGAACAGGTGCCGGGCCCCTCGCGTCGTCACCGCGCCGCGACCGGGGGTCCGGGCGGATCAGATGCCCTGCCAGGCGGGCTTGCCGGCGAAGGTGTGCCGGAAGTAGTCCGCGAGCTTCAGCCGGGAGGCGGCCGCCTCGTCCACGACGATCGTGGCGTGCGGGTGCAGCTGGAGCGCGGAGGCCGGCACGAGGGCCGCCACCGGCCCCTCGACGGTCCGCGCCACGGCCTCGGCCTTGCCCTCGCCGGTGGCGAGCAGCACCAGGTGGCGGGCCTCCAGGATGGTGCCGATGCCCTGGGTGATGACGTGGTGCGGGACCTGCTCGATGTCGTCGTCGAAGAAGCGCGCGTTGTCCACCCGGGTCTGCTCGGTGAGCGTCTTGATCCGGGTGCGGGAGGCGAGCGAGGAACACGGCTCGTTGAAGCCGATGTGCCCGTCGGTGCCGATCCCGAGGATCTGCAGGTCCACGCCGCCGGCGTCGCGCAGGGCCCGGTCGTACTCCTCGCAGGCCGCCTGGACGTCCTCGGCGGAGCCGTCGGGGCCCATGAAGGCGTCGGGGGAGAGGCCGAGCGGCTCGACGACCTGCCGGAGCACGGTGGAGCGGTACGACTCCGGGTGCCCGGCGGGGAGGCCGACGTACTCGTCCAGCTGGGCGATCCGGGCCCGCGAGACGTCCACGGAGCCCGCCTCGACCCGGGCCGTCAGGGCGGCGTAGACGGGCAGCGGGGTCGAACCCGTGGCCACGCCGAGCAGCGCGTCGGGCTTGCGGCGCAGGAGGTCGGCGATGCCGTCCGCGATGAGCTCGCCGCCCGCCTCGGCGTCCTTGACGATGACAACTTCCACGCTGTGCCTGCCGATCTGGTGAGGGGCTGGGAAGGGGTCCTGTGGTATAGACCAATCTGGGTCCAAATCTAGCAGAGGAGGGCGTCCCTTCTCATGCCGTTCCGCCCCTCGGGCGGCCCCGCCTCCATCCTCGGCCGCCCCCGCGGCCCCAGCCACTCGAACCCCGGCGCCTCCGGGGCGGGGGAGCGGGGAAGGGCGGGAGAGGGGGCGGAACGGTGGTGGGTCTCCGCGAGAGCGGCGCCACGGGCCGGCCGGCCCGGCGGGGACGGCCTCCCTGGCGGGGCGAAGGGTGGCGGTGCGGGGCGTGGAGGGTGCCGCGGGAGGGGCGGTGGGGGCGCCGCGGGAGGGGCGGCCGGGCCTTTGACGGCCGGACGCGCCGGCCCCGGAAACACCCGCGGGCCGCGGCGCCCGGCGGGACCCTCAGCCCGCCCGGCACCGCAGCCCGGAGTTGCCCGGCCGGGGGTGTGCGGTCCCTCGGCCGTGTGGGAGGTCTCGGCGCAGTCAGGGCAGAGAGCGCCGGGTACCTCGTTCCACCCTCCTGTGCGGGGAGGATGGAAGCTCTGTCGCGCTCATTGTGGACTAGACCATTCTTCTCTGTCCATCCACGGGAACGCGGCCCTTCCCGTCCCATCCTCCAGTACGCGGCTCCGGAGATCCAGGTGCGCGGACCCCGCAATTCCGCGGGTACGCTCGCACCGTGCCCTCCATGAACGACCTCGTACGCCAGCACACCACCCTGAGCGACTCCGACCTCGAATGGCTCCACCTGCTGGTGTCGGAGTGGCAGCTGCTCTCCGACCTCTCCTTCGCCGACCTCGTCCTCTGGGTCCCCACCCTCGACGGCACGCGGTACGTCTCCGTCGCCCAGATGCGGCCGAACACCGGCCCCACCTCCTACCAGGACGACATGGTCGGCCACCTGGTCCCGCGCGGCCGCCGCCCGCTGCTCGACGCCGCCCTCGACGAGGGCCGGATCGTCCGCGAGGGCGACCCGGAGTGGCGCGAGGAGGTCCCGGTGCGGGTCGAGTCCATCCCCGTGCGCCGCGAGGGCCGGGTCCTCGGCGTCATCGCCCGCAACACCAACCTGCTGACCGTCCGCACCCCCTCCCGGCTGGAGCTGACCTACCTCCAGTCGGCCTCCGACCTCGCGCAGATGATCGCCGCCGGAACGTTTCCCTTCCCCGGCGAGCAGGTCGACATGGACTCCTCGCCCCGGGCCGGGGACGGCCTCGTCCGGCTGGACGCCGAGGGCGTCGTCCAGTACGCCTCGCCCAACGCGCTCTCCGCCTACCACCGGCTCGGCCTCGCCGCCGACCTCGTCGGCCAGCACCTCGGCCAGATCACCGCCGAACTCGCGCCCTCGCGCGGCCCGGTGGACGAGGCCCTGGTCACCCTGGCCTCTGGTTACGCGCCGCGCGAGTTCGAGGTCGAGGGCAACAGCGGGGTGATCCAGCTGCGGGCGATCCCGCTCAAGCCCAAGGGCACCCGCATCGGTTCCCTCGTCCTGCTCCGGGACGTCACCGAACTGCGCCGCCGCGAGCGCGAGTTGATCACCAAGGACGCCACCATCCGGGAGATCCACCACCGGGTGAAGAACAACCTCCAGACGGTGGCCGCCCTGCTCCGCCTCCAGGCCCGCCGGATGGACTCGGACCGGGGCCGCGAAGCCCTCGAAGAGGCCGTGCGGCGCGTCGGCTCGATCGCCATCGTGCACGAGACGCTGTCTCAGAACCTGGACGAGCGCGTCCAGTTCGACGAGATCGCCGACCGCGTCATCGCGATGGTGGCGGAGATCTCCCCGGGCAAGGTCACCTGCCGGCGCAACGGCCGCTTCGGCATCCTCGACGCCGAGGTCGCCACCCCGCTCTCCATGGTCCTGACCGAGATCCTCCAGAACGCCCTCGAACACGCCTTCGTGCAGGGGGAGCGGGGCACGGTCGAGGTCACCGCCGTCCGGAGCGAACTCCGCGCCGATCCCCGGCTTCTGATCACGGTCCAGGACGACGGCCGCGGCCTTCCCGAGGGTTTCGATCCGCAGCGGGCCGGAAATCTCGGACTCCAGATCGTACGCACCCTGGTGGAAGGGGAGTTGGGCGGAGGCTTCGACATGCTCCCGGCTTCCGGGCGCGGCACGAAGGTGGTCCTCGACATTCCCGTACGGCCGCAGAAGTAGCGTCCGCCGCCGGAATTCCGGCGGCGCGCACAGCAGCGAGCCCCGGACCGAAGGAAATCGGCCCGGGGCTCGAATGCTGTGGGTTGTTACTGCGCGCTGCGACTCAAGGGCGGTGCCTGCACACGCGATGTGTGCGCCGCTCGCCTGAGGCTGTCGTGGGGCGTCAGGCGCTGGCGTTGCGCGCCCGGTTGCGAGCGGCACGGCGCTTCATCGCGCGGCGCTCGTCCTCGCTGAGGCCACCCCAGACGCCGGAGTCCTGGCCGGACTCGAGCGCCCACTGCAGGCACTGCTCCATGACGGGGCAGCGGCGGCAGACGGCCTTGGCTTCCTCGATCTGCAGCAGCGCAGGACCGGTGTTGCCGATGGGGAAGAACAGCTCGGGGTCTTCCTCACGACAAACGGCGTTGTGACGCCAGTCCATGGCTGCTACCTCTCTTGGTATTACGTGCAGGTTGCTTGTGAATGTGAACGCTTTCACGAATCCCTCCGCAAGGGAAGGGCCGACTGCCAGATGAACTGGTGTGGTCCTTTGGACTGAGGAGGGGTTCTGGCTCTCAGTGGAGGCCGGTCTTGCGGGCCGTCCCGATCGCCAAGAAGAGACTCGCAAACCTCGGCAGCGGATACAACCCCTTCTGGAAAGTTTTTTTTGATTCCTCGGTGTCGGCTAGGTCACAGCCGTACTTCTTAGGGGTGGATACGCGCCTAAACGTTCGAGTGAAAGGACTTTGGCCCCTTCCACTCACACAATCACACGCAGTGCACGGCGAACGCCTGTGAACGTCACGCTCGTACGCAGTCCGAGGTGGTCTCCGTCCATCTGCAGGGGGAGGGGGACCTTCGAATGCAAGGTGAAGTCGGTCAGATCGTGCAGAGTCGTCGCGTGCTTGCCGCGAGGCCCGCGTTCCGGCGACGACATGAGCAGCTGGGTGGCATACCGGGCGACCGCGGGGGTAGAGAGACGCCTCAGCCCGAGTACGTCGAGGGCGGTTTCGAAGGAGGCGTCCGGCGACGCGTACACCGGGCGATTGCCCAGGTAGGTCCAGGGAGAGGTGTTGCAGATTATG
This sequence comes from Streptomyces sp. NPDC001744, assembly GCF_042892575.1. Taxonomy (NCBI): domain Bacteria; kingdom Bacillati; phylum Actinomycetota; class Actinomycetes; order Kitasatosporales; family Streptomycetaceae; genus Streptomyces; species Streptomyces sp. NPDC001744. Next base: position 75,333 of record NZ_JBIAUG010000024.1, on the reverse strand, counting down.
GAGAGGACCAGGTCCTCGACCGGCTCCGCGTCCGGACGTTCCAGGGTGATCGTGCCGTGCCGGCGGTTCGGCTCGTTCAGGAACTGGCGCAGCACCTGGCGCAGATAGAGGGCGTGGGTGGATCTCTTCCCGCGCTCCCGCTGCTGTTCGACCCGGCCGATGACGCTCGCGTCGAAACCCAGACCCGCGCAGAAGGTGAACCAGCGGGACGGCACCGACTCGTCCTCCGTGCCCGGCGTCCCGGAGGCGAGCCCCAGGCTCACCGTGCGTGTCCGGCGCTCACGCAACGCGTCGAGCAGGACGCCGGTCGCCTCGACCGCGTCGTTCGGCAGCCCCAGCGCGCGGGCGAACACGTTGGTCGAGCCGCCGGGGACGACCGCGAGGTCCGGCAGGCGGCCCGGACCGGGGCCGTCGTGCAGCAGGCCGTTGACCACCTCGTTGACCGTGCCGTCCCCGCCGAGGGAGACGACCAGATCGACGTTGCCCGCTTCGGCGGCCCGTCGGCCCAGGTCACGCGCGTGCCCGCGGTACTCGGTGGTGACCGCCTCCAGCTTCGTCTCGCTGGCCAGGGCGTGGATGAGCACGTCACGGGTGCGGGCACTGGTGGTGGTGGCTGCCGGGTTGACCACGAGAAGTGCGCGCATGGGCGCCAGCGTACCTACCCGGCGGTACCGCCCCCAGCCGGGCCCGCGGCAGAGCCCGCCGCAGGGGGCCGCAGCCCGGCGCGCACGAGGGACGCCCCGGCCGCGCCCCGGCCGCCCCCGCTACCCTGCCTTGCATGAGCAGTGCGGAACAGACCCCCCGTCCCACCCGTCTCGCCGCGGCGGCGGCCGTGACCGGCGTCGAGGCGCTCGGGCTCCTCGCCGGGGGCGTGTACATGCTGGTGAGAACCCTGACGGGAGCACCCGGGGACCTCACCGGCGCCCTGACGGGCGCCGTGACGCTCGTCCTGCTCGGCCTGATCCCGCTCGCCGCCGCCCGGGGGCTGTGGCTGCGCCGTTCCTGGAGCCGCGGCCCCGCCGTCATCACCCAGATCCTGGCCCTGCCGGTCGCCTGGCAGATGCTCCGGGCGGACGGCGCGCTGATCCCGGCCGGTGCCGTCCTCGCCGTTCTCGCCCTCTCCGGGCTCGTCCTCCTCGTGAACCCGGCCACGAACGAGGCGCTCGGCATCCGGCGCCCCGGCCGGGACACCCCGTAGGACCGGGACCGGTCCTACTCCTCCACCAGGAGCCTCTCCCGGAGCTGGGCGAGCGTCCGGGCGAGCAGCCGGGAGACGTGCATCTGCGAGATGCCCACCTCCTGCGCGATCTGCGACTGGGTCATGTTCCCGAAGAAGCGGAGCAGCAGGATGCGCTTCTCCCGGGGCGGCAGGCCCTCCAGGAGCGGCTTCAGCGACTCGCGGTACTCGACCCCTTCCAGGGCCTCGTCCTCCGCCCCCAGCGTGTCCGCCACCGCCGGCGACTCGTCGTCGGTGTCCGGAACGTCCAGGGAGAGCGTCGAGTAGGCGTTCGCCGACTCCAGCCCCTCCAGGACCTCCTCCTCCGAGATCCCCAGCCGCTCGGCCAGCTCGTGCACCGTCGGTGAGCGGCCGTGCTGCTGGGAGAGCTCCGCCGTCGCCGTGGTCAGCGAGAGCCGCAGCTCCTGGAGCCGGCGCGGCACCCGGACCGCCCAGCCCTTGTCCCGGAAGTGGCGCTTGATCTCGCCGACGACCGTGGGGGTGGCGTACGTGGAGAACTCGACCCCGCGCTCCGGATCGAACCGGTCCACCGACTTGATCAGGCCGATCGTCGCCACCTGCGTCAGGTCGTCCAGCGGCTCGCCGCGATTGCGGAAGCGCCGGGCCAGGTGCTCCACCAGCGGCAGGTGCATCCGTACCAGCCGGTTGCGCAGCTCCGCCTTCTCGGAGGAGCCCTCCGGCAGCTCGCGCAGCTCGACGAAGAGGGCACGGGCGCCGCTCCGGTCGTGCGGAGCCGGGACGGCGGGGACGTCCGGAGCCTCGTCGGCTTTTTCGGCCTCTCCGGCCTCTCCGTGTTTCCCGGCCCCCGCCACCGTTCCGACGGCCCCGGCCCCTCCGGAATCCTCCGGCTTCCGCGCACCGGAGACCCCGGCGGAACCCTCGGGGGTCTCGGGGGCGCCCGGCGCCCCGGCGGCCTCGTGGTGCTGCTCGTGCTCGCTCATCTGGTCCGCCCGCTCCGTAGCGACCTCGTGCGGCCGCGCCTTCTGCCCGGGGAGGCCGGCCGTCGCGTCCCCGCTCCTCACGCCGGGCCTGGCCCCGCGCCGCGCTGTTTGTACAGGCTGATCGAGACCGTACGGTCGTCGGCCACCGACGACTCGACCTTTCCGGCCAGCGCCGACAGCACCGTCCAGGCGAAGGTGTCCCGCTCGGGAGCGCGGCCGTCGGTCGTGGGGGCGGAGACCGTCACGTCCAGCGAGTCGTCCACCAGCCGGAAGACGCAGCTGAGGACGGACCCCGGCACGGCCTGCTGGAGCAGGATGGCGCATGCCTCGTCGACCGCGATCCGCAAGTCCTCGATCTCGTCGAGAGTGAAGTCCAAACGCGCCGCGAGGCCGGCCGTGGCCGTACGCAGCACGGACAGATAGGCACCCGCAGCGGGCAGCCGGACTTCCACGAAGTCCTGGGTCCCGGGCTCGCCTGCGATCTGGGACACCCTCACCTCCAAGGTGGCACAAGCTCATTCGGGGCTCGGGGGAGAGGCCCCCGAACCGGGCGGTACGCAGGGGGCTGCGCGGTCCGCCGTGACGCTATCGCGATCCGTCCCGTCGTGTCGCCGTGGACCCCGCCCCCCTCCACCGCTCCTCACCCATGGTAAGTCTCCGGGTGCGGGCGGTGGGCGGGGGCCGTGGACGACGGAAACGAGCGACCGGCGGAGGGGTGACGTACCCACGCGCGAGCCGGTCGAACCACGGGACGGCCCGGCCGTCAGACGATCGCGCCGTCCACGAAGCACCAACGCCACCGCTCGCCCGGCTCGAAGGACCGCATCACCGGGTGCCCGGTCGAGGAGAAGTGGGCCGTGGCGTGCCGTCCCGCCGAGGAGTCGCAGCAGCCCACGTGCCCGCACTCCAGGCAGAGCCGCAACTGGACCGGGTGCGTGCCGTCCGCCAGGCACTGGGGGCAGGTGTCGGCCAGCGGCACCGGTTCGGGGCGCGGCAGTTCGGCAACGTGCGGGCACTCGCTCATGATGGCCAGGTTACTTCGCGGCACGGATCGAGGACGGGCGGACGGACGGGCATGGACGCACTGCGACTGGTGGCACTGGTGGCGGTGAGCGCCGCGATCGCGGGGACCGCCCGCCGGACCCCGGTGCCCGCCCCGCTGCTCCTGGTCGCCGCCGGACTGGCCGCCTCGTACGTGCCGGGCGTCCCCGACTACACGCTCGACCCGCACGTCGTCCTGCCGCTGATCCTGCCCCCGCTCCTCCACACGGCCGCCGTCGACTCCTCGTACCTCGACCTGCGGGCCAACGTGCGGCCCGTCGCCCTGCTCTCCGTCGGGTACGTCCTCTTCGCCACCGTGGCCGTCGGCTGGCTCGCGTACGTCCTCGTGCCCGACCTGCCGCTCACCGCCGCCCTCGTGCTCGGCGCGGTGATCGCCCCGCCGGACGCGGTCGCCGCCACCGCCATCGCCCGCAGGCTGGGCCTGCCGAACCGGATCACCACGATCCTCCAGGGCGAGTCCCTGGTGAACGACGCGACCGCGATCACCGCCTACAAGGTCGCCCTCGCGGCGGCCGTCGGCGAGGGCGTCGGCTGGGCCGGCGGACTGGGGGAGTTCGCGCTCGCGGCCCTCGGCGGCATCGGCGTCGGCCTGGTCCTCATGGTCCCCCTCCACTGGCTCCGCCTCCACCTGCGGGACTCCCTGCTCCAGAACACCCTCTCCCTCCTCATCCCCTTCGTCGCCTACGCGGCCGCCGAGGAGGTCGGCGCCTCCGGGGTCCTCGCCGTCGTCGTGGTCGGCCTCTTCCTGGGCCACCGCGCCTGGCAGGTCGACTTCGCGACGCGGCTCCAGGAGGAGGCCGTGTGGAAGATGGTGTCCTTCGTCCTGGAGTCCGCCGTCTTCGCCCTGATCGGACTCCAGCTCCCGTACGTCGTCCGCGGCCTCGGCCCGTACGGGGTCGGCGAGGCCGCCGGGTACGCGGCCGGCGTCTTCGTCGCCGTCGTCCTCGTCCGCTTCGTCTGGGTCTACCCGTCGACCTTCCTGCCCCGCCTGCTCTCCGCCCGCGTCCGGGAGCGGGAGCCGGGGGTGGACTGGCGGGCGCCGCTCGTCGTCGGCTGGGCCGGCATGCGCGGGGTGGTCTCGCTCGCCGTCGCCTTCTCCATCCCCGTCGCCGTCGCCGGCGAGGAGTTCCCGGCCCGCAACCTCGTCCTCTTCCTCACCTTCACCACCGTGATCGGCACCCTGGTGGTGCAGGGCCTCACCCTCCCGCCCCTCATCCGGCTCCTGAAACTGCCCGGCCGCGACCGGCACGCCGAGACGCTGGCCGAGGCCCAGGCGCAGAGCGAGGCGTCGCGGGCCGCCGAGGAACGTCTCGACGCGCTCCTCGCGGACGAGCGCAACGCCCTGCCGCAGCCCCTCGCCGACCGGCTGCGCACCGTCCTCGAACGACGCCGCAACGCGGTCTGGGAACGGCTCGGGACGGTCGACGAGGTCACCGGGGAGACGGCGGACGACACCTACCGGCGCCTCGCGCGCGAGATGATCGACGCCGAACGGAAGGTCTTCGTACAGCTGCGCGACGCGCGCCGGATCGACGACGAGATGATGCGGACCCTGCTCCGCCGGCTCGACCTGGAGGAGGCGGCCGCCTACCGGGAGGAGGCGGACGGCTGACCGCCGTCCGGAGCGCCGGTGACCACCGCCGCGATCCGGGTGCCCTCGGGGAAGGCGCCCTCCTCCGCCAGCGTCACGAGAGCGTGAAGCATTTTGGCCACATATAGTCGCTCGATGGCGAGTTCATGCCGTTCTTCGAAATCGCGTGTGAACTCCTCCAGGACCGGGGACACGCGCGCGTAGCCCCCGCCGTGGAAACGCTCGTCCAGGGACCAGTCGCCGCGCGGGCCCCCGAACGCCTCCTCCTGGAGGGCGCGGACCTCCCCGCCCAGGAAGCCCCCCTTGAGCACCGGGACGCCGAGGGCCCGCTGCCCCGGGGCGAGACCGGCCGCGAGGCCCGCGAGGGTGCCGCCCGTGCCGCAGGCGACGGCGACCGTGTCCGCCGCCCCGGCCAGCTCCCGGCCCAGCTCCGCGCAGCCGCGCGCGGCGAGTGCGTTGCTGCCGCCCTCGGGAACCACGTACGCGTCCGCGCGGGTCCGCTCCAGGAGCGCCGCGAGGACGGCGGGGTCGTTCTTCGCCCGGTACGTGGCCCGGTCCACGAACTCCAGGCGCATCCCGTCCGCCGCGCACCGCGCGAGGGAGGGGTTGAGCGGCCGCCCGGCCAGCTCGTCGCCGCGGACCACCCCGACCGTGGGGAAACCGAGCAGCCGGCCGGCGGCGGCCACCGCCCGCAGGTGGTTGGAGTACGCCCCGCCGAAGGTGAGCAGGGGGCGCCCGTCCGCCGCGCGCAGGTTGGGCGCGAGCTTGCGCCACTTGTTGCCCGGCAGGTCCGGGTGGATGAGGTCCTCGCGCTTCAGGAACAGCGCGAGGCCGCGCCGGGCGAAGCGCTCGTCCTCCACCGGCTCCAGGGGAGAGGGCAGCCGGGGGCGCAGCGGCGGGAGGGCGAACGCGTTCACCGGGTCATTGTGCCGCCCGCCCGGGACGCGGCCGGCGGCGGACGGACGCGCCGGACGGGAACCGGACGCGGACAGGACCGCCCGCCCCGGACGGGGCCGGGGCCCGCGCCGCCGGGGCCCGCGCCGCCGGGGCCGGCGGTCCGCGTCGCGGCCGGGCGGGTCCGTCCGGCACCGGGTCCTGTCCGGCACCGGGCCCGGCGCCGGTCACCGCCTACCGCAGCAGGTCGGCGATCCGCTCCCGCATGGAGCCCATGGTGAAGCCGCGCGGGTCCGACTTCCCCGGCTGCCACTCCAGGTGGCCGATGACCGACCGGTGCGTCCAGCCGTGCACCCGGCACACGGCGGCGGCCGCCTTCGCGATGGCCTCCAGCTGGACCTTCGGCCACGGGTCCTTGCCGTCCCCGAGGTTCTCGCACTCGAAGCCGTAGAAGTGCCGGTTGCCGTCCGTGGTGGCCTCGTCGTCCCTCGGCAGACGCCGCTCGGCGATGACCGCCCGGAGCACTTCGTCGTCGCCGAGCCCGGCGTGGTTGGCGCGGCCGTAGCCGACGAGGTGGACCCCGCCGTCCTTGGCGATCACGCCGTGGCAGAGCGGCCCCGGCAGGCTCGCGTAGCCGTCGCGGCAGATGCGGACGGTGCCGGCGGTGCCCCGGGTCACGGTGTGGTGGATCATCACGCCGTGCACCGGACCCCAGGGGCCCTTGTGGTTGCGGTTGTGGGTGGCCCAGTCGCCGACCTGGACGACCGCGAGGCCCTCGTCGCGCAGCGCGGTGAGGAACCTGTTCGCGGACATGGGTGAAGCCATGACCGACTCCTTCCGAAGGACGGGAACGAACTTCCGGAGTACCGGAGTCCGCCGAACCGCCGCCATCCGTTCGGGCCGTGTGCGAGCCGATCCGGACAGTGCGCCGGACGGGGGCGCCTGACCTCGGCCGTCCGGAGGGGAAAACGGCGGCATGCCCCGGAAATCGTCGAACAGCCCCACTCGATCGTGTAATGGCGCCGACACGCTGAGTAGTGAAAGGCTGATGCCGCAACTCAGGCATATGAGAGGGAGTCCCATGTCCGTAGGTTCGGTTGGCGACGAGATCCGCGCGGAACAGCAGGCGCCGCAGCAGAGTCTCGGTACCGCCGCCGCGCGGAACCTCGCCACGACCACCAAGTCGGCACCGCAGATGCAGGAGATCACCTCGCGGTGGCTGCTGAGGACGCTGCCGTGGGTCCAGGTGCAGGGCGGTACGTACCGGGTCAACCGGAGGCTCAGCTACTCCGTGGGAGACGGCCGCGTCACCTTTGTCCAGACCGGCGAGCACGTCGCGGTGATCCCCGCCGAGCTCGGCGAGATCCCCGCCCTGCGGGGCTACGAGGACGAGGGCGCGCTGGCCGAACTCGCCTCCCGCTGCACCCAGCGGGAGTACGCGGCGGGCGAGGTCATCGCCGTCGCGGGCGCCCCCAGCGACCGCGTGTACCTCCTCGCCCACGGCCGGATCGAGCAGATCGGCGAGGGGCCGTACGGTGCCGAGGCCGTCCTCGGCGTCCTCGCCGACGGCGCCCACCTCGGCGACTCCTCCCTGATCCGCGACGACGCCACCTGGGAGTGGACCGCCCGGGCCGCCACCGCCTGTACGGTCCTGGAGCTCACCCGGGACGACGTGCGGAACCTGGCGGACCGGGTCGACTCGCTCGCCACGCACCTCGCGGCCGTCGCCACGCTGTCCGAGCAGCGCACCAACAAGTACGGCGAGGCCGCCATCGACCTCTCCGCCGGCCACGTCGGCGAGGCCGTGGTCCCCCACACGTACGTCGACTACGACGCCTCGCCCCGCGAGTACGAACTGAGCGTCGCCCAGACCGTGCTGAAGGTCCACAGCCGCGTCGCCGACCTCTACAACCAGCCGATGAACCAGACCGAGCAGCAGTTGCGGCTCACGGTCGAGGCGCTCCGCGAGCGCCAGGAGCACGAGATCGTCAACAACAAGGAGTTCGGCCTCCTCTCCAACTGCGACTACGGGCAGCGCATCCAGCCCCACGACGGCGTCCCGAGCCCCGACGACATGGACGAGCTGCTCTCCCGCCGCCGGGGCTCGAAGATGTTCCTCGCCCACCCGCGCGCCATCGCCGCCTTCGGCCGCGAGCTCAACAAGCGCGGTCTGGTGCCCGAGACCATCGACATCAACGGCAACCGCATCCCGACCTGGCGCGGTGTGCCGATCTACCCGTGCAACAAGATCCCGGTCTCGGACGCCCGGACCACCTCGATCATCTGCATGCGTACGGGCGAGGCCGACCAGGGCGTGATCGGCCTGCACCAGACCGGCCTCCCCGACGAGATCGAGCCCAGCCTCTCCGTCCGCTTCATGGGCATCGACGAGCAGGCGATCATCTCCTACCTGGTCACGGCCTACTACTCGGCGGCGGTCCTCGTCCCGGACGCACTCGGCGTCCTGGAGAACGTCGAGATCGGCCGCTGGAGCTGAGGCGGCGGCGCCCGGGGCGGGAGAGCCGGCACTCCTGCCCCGGCGCCCTCCCGTCCCGGCGCCCTCCCGGCTCGTCACGGCGAACGGTCGCCGCGAAGAACGTGAAGGAAGCAAGCGTGACCATGACCAGCGCGAACGCCGTCACCGACGGTCAGGGAGCCGTGGCGCTCCTGGACCGGACGCGGGCGGCCGTCCATCCCCAGCTCCGCTCGACCGTCGAGACCCTGCCCGGTTCCGTACGGCGAGTGGCGATGTACCACCTCGGCTGGGAGCACGCCGACGGCTCCCCGGCCGCGGAGCAGGCGGGCAAGGCCATCCGGCCCGCCCTCGTCCTCGCCGCGGCCCGTGCGCTCGGGGCCGAGGAGACCCGGGCCGTGAAGGCCGCCGCCGCGGTGGAGCTCGCGCACAACTTCACCCTGCTCCACGACGACATCGTCGACGGGGACCCGACCCGGCGCCACCGGCCCACCGCCTGGACGGTCTTCGGCGTGCCGGACGCGCTGATCACCGGGGACGCGATGTGCGCGCTCGCCCTGCGCCTGCTCGCCGAGGACCCGCACCCCTCCTCGGCCGCCGCCTCCGCGCGTCTCGCCGCCTGCGTCATCGAACTCTGCGCGGGGCAGCAGGCGGACTGCGCCTTCGAGCAGCGCGGTCCGCACGAGGTCTCCCTCGACGAGTGCACCGCCATGGCCACCGCCAAGACCGGCGCCCTGCTCGGCTGCGCGTGCGCCCTCGGCGCGCTCTACGCCGGCGCGGGCGAGGAGGAGGTCGCGGCGATGGACGCCTTCGGCCGGGAGGCGGGGCTCGCCTTCCAGCTGATCGACGACCTCATCGGCATCTGGGGGGACCCGGACCGTACGGGCAAGCCGGCCGGGGCCGATCTGGTCGCCCGCAAGAAGTCGCTGCCCGTGGTGGCGGCGCTCACCTCCGGGACACCGGCGGGGGACGAGCTGGCCGAGCTGTACTCCCGCCGCGTCCTCGACGCGGAGGCGGTCCGGGCCGCGGCGGACGCGGTGGAGCGGGCCGGTGGGCGCGACTGGGCGCAGGCCCAGGCCGCCGAGCGCATGGGCCGTGCCGTCGAGCACCTGGCACAGGCGGTCCCGGACGTGGCGGCCGCGGGGGACCTGCTCGCCCTCGCGGAGTACGTCACCCGACGCGTGCGCTGAGGCCGCCGGAGCCCGGAGCCCCGGGGCGCTCAGTCCGCCGGGGCGATGCGGGTGACCACGGTCTCGATCAGGGAGTCCAGGTCCCGGTCGCCGTGGAGTTCCGGGACCGTGAAGTGGTCGAGCAGTAGCCCGGTGAGGGCGAAGTAGAGGACCCGTACCGTGTCCGCGTCACCCGGCATGCCGGAATCGAGGTGCAGCCGGATGTTCTCGTCCAGGTCGGAGCGGAGCACCTTGGTGAGCTGGGTCCGCAGCTCCGGACGGCGCACGGCCTCCAGGCGCAGCTCGAAGAGCCCCAGGTAGCAGGTGCGCTCCGCCGCCAGGCGCCCGGCGGCCCGGCGCATCAGTTCCACCAGCAGCTCCCGGCCGGGCGCGGGCCGCATGGCGGTGTCGATGGCACCGGGGGGCGGGGTGAGCCGCGCGAAGATCCGGTCGCCCACCTGGGAGAGCAACTGGTCCCGGTGGTCGAAGTAGTTGGACGACGTGCCCGTCGGGACCCCCGCCCGGGCGTCGACCGCGCGGAACGTCAGACCGCGGGCGCCTTCGTCCGCCAGTACCTCGATCGCCGCGTCGAGCAGGGTCGTACGGCGTTCCGGGTTTCTCGCCATGGGGGCTCCCTCGGTGTCGGGTGTGTTCTCTTCGCGATGGGGCTTGCGCAACCACTACAGGTGAAGCACTATAACTGTCGTGGTTGCGGCAGCGGCCGTGATCCGAACCCGAAGAAGAGGACCGGCTTGCGCAAGCTCACCTACTACATCGCCTGCACCATCGACGGTTTCATCGGCGACCCCGAGGGCGACGCCACCTCCATGTACAAGTACGCCGAGGACTCGTACCTGGAATGGATGGGGGCGGAGTACCCGGAGACGATCTCCGCGCCCGGCCGGGAGGCCCTCGGCATCGACGGCCCCCACAAGCACTTCGACACCGTCGTGCAGGGGATGGCGTCGTACCGGCTCGCCCTGGACGTCGGCCTCACCAGCCCCTACGGCCACCTGCGCGAGTTCGTCGCCACCCGTTCGCTCGCCGAGGCGCCCCACCCCGACGTCGAGCTGATCTCCGACGACCTCGTCGGCCGCGTCCGGGAACTCAAGGCCGAGGACGGCCCCCTGGACATCTGGCTCTGCGGCGGCTCCACCGTCGCGGGGGAGCTCATCGAGGAGATCGACGAGCTGGTCATCAAGACCTATCCGCAGGTGTACGGCACCGGCATGCCGATGTTCGGCGCCGGTTTCGAAGCCCGGGACTTCGAGCTGGGCGACGTGCGCGCCTTCGACAACGGCGTGATCGTCCGCACGTACTCCAGGAAGCGGTAGCGCGTACGGGTCCGGGCGGGCGGAGGCGACGGGAAGCGCCTCCGCGCCGGGCGTCCTACGCTGGAGACATGGCTGACGAGGCGTTCCGTACGACCCGGGACCCGCGGGCCGAGCATCCCTGCCCCGCCTGCGGCGGTCCGCGCGCCGCGCGGGTCACCCGGCACAAGGTCCTCGGGGCCTGGGTGCCGGAATGGGAGGTGGAGCCCTGCCGCGACCCGGAGTGTCCGCTCCACGAGGAACGCGGAGAGCGCGGGGAGCGCGAGGAGCACGGGGGGAGTGGGAAGCACGGGGATTCCGCGGGTGCGGAAGCCGCGACTCCGCACGTGACCGGCAAGAACGGCGAGACCGGGAGAAGTCCGGCCCCGGGGTGACCGGATGCGCGGGGGAGCCGGTCGTACCGCTACAGTCCGCGCATGTCATCGGAGTCGACGGAAGTCTGGACCGGCTGGTACCGGGACCGCAGCGGCGCGGAAGCGATCGTCATCACGGCCGACGGACGGCGCGTCGCCGTCCGGGTCAGGGGGACCGAGTACACGGGCGAGAGCTTCGCCTCGCTCGGCACGGCCGACGGGCAGACCCTCACCGGCTGCGTCCTGGAGTGGGACCTCCCGCTTCCCGTCGTCCTGGACGGGGCCACCCAACAGGCCACGCTCAGCTGCCTCCTGACGCTCGGCGAGCGCCCCGACCTCAGCCTGACGCTGCACTGCGGCGGTGCCGCCTTCGAGGCGTGCGTCGCGGGAGGCGATTTCGAGGGGGCGCTGGAGCGGGTCCGCCGCCAGCTTCCGCCCGGCGCGGACTTCGGCCGGCGGCTCCTCCCGGCGGCCTGAGGCCTGGGGCCGGCGGCCCGGGGCCCGTAGACCGAGGCCCGCGGCCCGGGGCGGGGCGCCGGCGTCCTCGCGCTCCGCGACCCCACGACCCACGTCCCACAACCTCACGACTCGCGCGCGGCCCGCGACCGCGCGGCCCGGACGGGAACGCGCACGGGACGGCGGCACCCGGGGAGGGGCGCCGCCGTCCTCGTAACCCCGCCCGTCAGCCCTTGAAGGCGGAGGCGAGGCCGTAGCGCCACAGCTGGTCGACGCGGGACCGCTCCTGCGCGTTCGGCTGGGCGTTCTGGCAGGACGTGCCGGGACCGCCGCCCGACATCAACTCGCTGCACGGACCGCTGTAGTGGTCCGGGAGGCCGAGGACGTGCCCGGTCTCGTGGGCCGTGACCCGGGTCGAGTTGTACTGCTGGTTCTGCCGGTAGTCGAGGAAGATGTAGCCGCCGCCGTGCCCGTCGGTGCTGGCGTACGAACCGCGGGAGTCGTTGCCCTCGTAGTAGCGGAAGTCGGGGTTGCTGCCCTCCACGAGCCGGACGTTCACCACCGAGCTGTTCCATATCTGGGCCGAGCGGGCGATCTGGGTGCGGAAGCTCGGCGCGTTGGCGGCGCTGTAGACGACGGTGACGGCCTCCGCGCCGGGGACGGCGGCCCGCTTCTTCGCCACCGACTTCAGGACGGCGTCGAAGAAGGCCCGGTTGGCCTTGGCCTCCTCGGCCGAACCGGCGTACGCGACGGCGGCGTTGCCGGCGGACACGGCCCGGTCGTCGGGCGCGGCGACGGCCGGGGCCGCGCCGAGGGAGGTGAAGAGGCCGAGGCCGAGGGCGGCGGTCAGCGCGGAGGTGAGGACCTTGGAGTGTCGCATGGGGGGCTCCTCCTGTAGGGGTCGGGGAGAGTCTGGAGGGAACCGGCCCGCGCGGGGATGATGTCAACCGCCGATAGCCCCGTCACATCACCTCCCCGCCCCCTCCACGGCCCCGGAGCGAAAGGAGATCGAAGGGTTCCGGCTGTCTGGTGCGTCTCGTGGGGCCGCCCTACCCTCGGGGCATGGAGCTGGAGGTGAGACATCTGCGCGCGCTCTGCGCCATCGCGGACACGGGCAGCCTGCACAAGGCGGCGCGCCAACTGGGCATGAGTCAGCCGTCGTTGACCACCCAGCTGCGCCGGATCGAGAACTCCCTGGGGGCCGAACTGTTCTCCAGGGGCCGCACCGGCTGCCGCCCCACCCCGCTCGGCCGTTCCCTCCTCAGCCGGGCCCGCCCCCTCGTCGCGGACATGGCCGCGCTCGTCACCGAGACCCGGGCCGCCGCCGCCCGCACCGAAGGCCCCGGGCTCCGCGTCGGCTCCACCGCGAGCCGGGCGCTGCCGGGCTGGCTGCGCCGGCTCCGCCAGCGGCTGCCGGGCACCGAGGTCGGCCTGCGGGTGGACGTCTCCGCCAACGCCCTGCTGCGCACGGTCGCCGCGGGCCGGCTCGACGTGGCCTTCGTGCACGAGGTGGAGGGCTGCCCGTTACGGGTCCCCGAGGGCCTTACGGAGCGGGTCCTGGTCGCCCGCGAACCGCAGTTCGTCTCCATGGCCCGCGACCACCCGGCCGCCGCCCGGTCCGTCGTGGACCTCGCCGACCTCGCGGACGACCACTGGATGGTCGACCCGACCGTCGACGGCGAATGGGACGGCCTCCGCCGGGTCCTGGACGCCGCCGGGATCGACCCTCCGCTGCTGCACGGCGACTACCACACGGCCGCCTCGCTCATCGTCCTCGGCGAGGCCGTCGCCCCCTGCCAGCCCACCTCGGGCCCGCGCGAGGACATGGCCGTCCGCCCGCTGCGCGGCGACCCCCTGGCCGTCCGTCTCCTGCTGTACGGGCGCCCCGGCGCGCCCCTGGACGCGCTGTACGCGGAACTCGCCGCCGCCTACCGCGAGGTGGCCCTCCGCGCGGCCCCGTACCGCGAGTGGCTGCGGGGGCAGGGGACGGCGGCGGGGCTGTCGGTGGGGCCGTGCATGACGGCGGTGTGAGCGGGGCCGGGGCGGGCGGCTCGTCCGGACACCTCCTCGCCGCCCCGAACAGCTGACGCCCCCACCGCCCCGCGGACCGGGTGCGGACGGGGACAGGGGGACACCCGGTGGTCTTCACGGGCGGGGCCGGGGGTCCGTACGGCGCCGGGGCGCGCGACCACTGCCGGACGTGCCGTTCACCCTCGACACGCTGACCACCGTCGTCCCGTACGCGTTCGCCATGGCGCTGGTCGGCCTGATGGAGTCGCTGATGACCGCCAAACTGGGCGACGACATCACCGACACCCGCTCGAACAAGACCCGCGTATCCGTCGGCCAGGGCATCGCCAACATCGTGACCGGCTTCTTCGGAGGCATGGGCGGCTGCGCCATGATCGGCCGGACGATGATCAACGTGAAGGTCTCCGGCGCCCGCACCCGGCTGTCCACGTTCCTCGCGGGCGCGTTCCTGATGGTGCTGTGCGTCGCCTTCGGGCAGGTCGTCTCGAACATCCCCATGGAGGCCCTCGTCGCCGTCATGGGGATGGTGTCGTTCGCGACCTTAGACTGGCACTCCATCGCCCCGAAGACCCTCAGGCGCGTGCCCGTCGGCGAGACCGTGGTCATGCTCGTGACCGTCGCCTGCGTGATCGCCACCCACAACCTCGCCGTCGGCGTCGTCGGTTCCGTCACCGCCATGGTCGTCTTCGCCAGGCGCGTCGCCCACCTCGCCGAGGTCACCCCGGAGCCCGGCCCCGACGACGGGATGGTGGTCTACCGGGTCACCGGCGTCCCATCCGCCTCCCAGAAAGCCCGAAGGGGTGCGACCGGCGAGCGGTCGCACCCCTTCGGAGCGGGGACGGAAGGTCAGGCCTTCTTGGTCTCCCAGAAGATGCGGTCGATCTCGGCGATGAGCTCCAGCGCCTTCTCGCCCGTCTTCGGGTCCGTCGACGCCTTGGCGGCCGAGAGGGCCTTCAGGGTGTCGTTGACCAGCTGGTTGAGCTCGGGGTACTTCTCGAAGTGCGGGGCCTTGAAGTAGTCGCTCCAGAGCACCGAGACGTGGTGCTTGGCGAGCTCCGCGCGCTGCTCCTTGATGACCGTGGCGCGGGCCCGGAAGTGCGGGTCCTCGTTGGCCTGGTACTTCTCCTGGACAGCCTTGACGGACTCGGCCTCGATGCGGGCCTGGGCCGGGTCGTACACGCCGCACGGGAGGTCGCAGTGGGCGCTGACCTTCACCTTGGGGGCAAACAGGCGGGAGAGCATTGAGCCGTCCTTCCTCGTGATCGTCTTCTCAGGTGGGACATTACTCGGTGAGAAGGGCGTTTTCGCGGGCGCCCCTGGGGCTTAGGTCAAAAGTCCGGGGGCGCCGCGGGACTCGTGGGCGAGTGTACGAGCGGACGCGCGGGTGCGCGCGGTCCGGCCGGGAGGTGTCGTGATGAGGGAAACGGGGCGGGAACCGGCGGGCGAAGCCGGGGCTCCGTTCGGGGTCGCCGAGGTGACGGGGGTGTCGATGGTGCCCACGCTGCTCCACGGCGACCGGCTGCTCGTGCACTACGGGGGGCGGCTGCGGCCCGGGAGCGTCGCCGTGCTGCGCCATCCGCTCCAGCAGGATCTGCTCATCGTGAAACGGCTGATCGAGCGACGCGACGGCGGCTGGTGGGTGCTGGGCGACAACCCGGACGCGGAGGGGGACAGCCGGGTCTTCGGAGCCGTACCGCCCGAACTGGTGCTCGGGAGGGTGCGGGCGCGGTACCGGCCGGTGACGCCGGGGCGTCAGCGTTCGGCCGGGACGGTGCTCTCCTGGCTGGTCTCGGCGGTCAGGCCGGTGGGGTCCGCGAGTTCGGCCTCCCGGCGTTTGCGGGCCCGGTAGGCGGCCACGTTGGCGCGGGTCGCGCAGCGGTCCGAACAGTAGCGCCGGGAGCGGTTGGTGGAGGTGTCCAGGTACGCGTTGCGGCAGGGCGCCGCCTGGCACAGGCCGAGCCGGTCCGCGCCGAACTCGGTCAGGTGGAAGGCGAGCCCCATCGCGCAGATGGCCGCGTACCCCGTGGTCGCGTTCGAGGAGTGATCGGCGAGGTGCATGTGCCACCGGGGGCGGCCCTCCTCGTCGAGGAAGTCGTGGCCCGAGATCTGGGGGCTGACCGGGAACTCCAGGAGGAGCGAGTTGAGCAGGTCGACGGCGCCCGTGTGGTCGCCCTCGTCGGCCGCGGTGAAGACCGCCCGCAGCCGGGACCGTACCGTCCGGAAGCGGGGCAGGTCCGCCTCGGTGACCCGGCGGGCCATCTGGGAGGCCGCGCCGAAGAGGTCCCGGACCGCCTCCACGGAGGTGAGGGAGTCCTTGCCCCGGGTCGGCTCCTCGGTGTTGACCAGGCGCACGGCGAAATCCGAGTAATGGGCCAGTTCCACTTGTAGTCCTTACTTCGGCGGGCTAGGGTCACGGGCGGAAGGGGTAACGGCTGTTTCCCCTTCGAGGGTATTACGAAGAGGGGAGGGTACGGCGATGACCGGAACCGACTGGGCGGCCTGGCAGCAGAGCTGGGACCGTCAGCAGGAGTGGTACATGCCGGACCGCGAGGAGCGGTTCCGCGTGATGCTCGACATGACCGAGGCGCTGGTGGGGCCGGAGCCCCGCGTCCTCGACCTCGCGTGCGGTACGGGAAGTATCACGGATCGGCTCCTCCGGCGGTTCCCGGAGGCGACCGCCACGGGTGTCGATCTCGATCCCGCCCTCCTCGCCATCGCCGAGGGGTACTTCGCGGACGACCGGCGCGTCACCTTCGTGACCGCCGATCTCAAGGACCCGGAGTGGGCCGCGGCCCTGCCGTACGACTCGTACGACGCGGTCCTCACCGCCACCGCCCTGCACTGGCTCCACAGCGAACCCCTCGCGGCCCTCTACGGGCGGATCGCCGGTCTCGTCCGCGACGGTGGCGTCTTCATGAACGCCGACCACATGATCGACGGGACCACGCCCCGGATCAACGCCGCCGAGCGCGCGTGGCGGCACGCCCGGATGGACCGCGAGAAGGCCGCCGGGGTCCTCGACTGGGCCGACTGGTGGGCCCTCGCCGCGAAGGACCCCGTCCTGGCCGGGCCCACCGCCCGCCGTTTCGAGATCTACGGCGAGCACGCCGACGGCGACACGCCCTCCCCGCGCTGGCACGCCGACGCCCTTCGCGCCGCCGGCTTCGGCGAGGCCCGGGCCGTCTGGGCCTCGCCCTCCGACACCCTGCTCCTCGCCGTGAAGTAGCCGGGGACGGGAACGGGGAAGGGGCGGTACGGGATTCCCGTACCGCCCCTTCCCACGCGCCCTACAGCACCTTGGACAGGAACGCCTTCGTCCGGTCGTGCTGCGGGTTGCCCAGGACCTCGCGCGGGTCGCCCGACTCGACCACCACGCCGCCGTCCATGAAGACCAGCGAGTCGCCGACCTCGCGGGCGAAGCCCATCTCGTGCGTGACGACGATCATCGTCATGCCCGAATTGGCCAGGTCCCGCATGACGTCGAGGACGTCGCCCACCAGCTCCGGGTCGAGCGCCGAGGTCGGCTCGTCGAAGAGCATCAGCTTCGGCTCCATCGCCAGCGCGCGGGCGATGGCCACGCGCTGCTGCTGGCCGCCGGAGAGCTGCGAGGGGTAGTTGCCCGTCTTGTCCCGCAGGCCGACCCGGTCGAGCAGGCGCTCGGCGCGTTCGCGCGCCACCGCCTTCGACTCGTTCTTCACCTGGATGGGCGCCTCCATGACGTTGGCCAGGGCCGTCATGTGCGGGAAGAGGTTGAAGCGCTGGAAGACCATGCCGATGTCGCGGCGCTGGAGCGCGACCTCGCCGTCCTTCAGCTCGTGGAGCCTGTCGCCCTTCTGGCGGTAGCCCACCAGCTGCCCGTCGACCGAGAGCCGCCCGGCGTCGATCCGCTCCAGGTGGTTGATGCAGCGCAGGAAGGTCGACTTGCCGGATCCCGAGGGGCCGACGAGGCAGAACACCTCGCCGTTGCGCACCTCCAGGTCGATGCCGCGGAGGATGTGGGCGGCGCCGTAGGACTTGTGGACGCCTTCGGCCTTGACCATGGGCTCGCCGGTCATCCGGTCACCGCCGATCGCTTGAAGGTGGTCAGGTTCGCACGGACCCGCTGCCAGGGGGTGGGCGGCAGGCTGCGCGTGGAACCGCGGGAGAAACGGCGCTCCAGGTAGTACTGGCCGACGCTGAAGACGCTGGTCAGCGCCAGGTACCAGAGGGAGGCGACGAAGAGCATCTCCATCACGGCGCCGGCCGTGTTGCCGATGTTCGAGGAGGCCCGCAGCAGCTCGGTGTACTGCACGGCCGAGACCAGCGACGAGGTCTTGAGCATGTTGATGAACTCGTTGCCCGTCGGCGGCACGATCACCCGCATGGCCTGCGGCAGCACGATCCGGCGCATCGTCTTCGCCTGGGACATGCCCAGCGCGTGCGCCGCCTCGGTCTGGCCCTCGTCCACCGACTGGATGCCGGCCCGGACGATCTCCGCCATGTAGGCGCCCTCGTTCAGGCCGAGGCCGAGCAGGGCCACCATGAACGGCGTCATGACGTCCACGGTCTCGTTCTTGTAGACCGGCCCGAGGTCGATGTACTGGAAGATCAGCGACAGGTTGAACCAGACGAGCAGCTGCACGTAGACCGGCGTGCCGCGGAAGAACCAGATGTAGAGCCAGGCCACCGCACCGGTGACCGGGTTCCTGGAGAGCCGCATCACGGCGAAGAGGACGCCGAGGACCAGGCCCAGTGCCATGGAGGCGACGCTGATGAGCACCGTGGACCACAGGCCGCTGAGGACCGAGGTGTCGAACAGCTTGTCCCACACCGTGGCCCAGATGATGTTGCCCTGGGAGAAGGCGTAGGCGAGCCAGCCGAGGAGGGCGACGACCACCACGGCGCTGACCCAGCGCCCGTAGTGCCGTACGGGAACGGCCTTGATCGCCTCGTACGGGACGCCCGTGGCGCCGGACCCGGCCGGAGCGGCGGCCGGGTCCTTGCGGATCTTGTCAGTCATGACGACTGCCCTTCAGTGGAGCGGGGAGGCAGTGGAGCGGGGCGGTCACTTGCCCGCGTTGATCGTGGCCGACTTGACCGCGCTGTCCTCGACGTCCCACTTCTTCAGGACCTGCGCGTAGGAGCCGTCCTTGATGATCGCGTCGAGCGCTTCCTTGACCGCGTCCCGGAGCTGGGTGTTCTCCTTCGAGACGCCGATGCCGAAGAGGCCGACGTCGCTCTGGCTGCCGACGACCTCGAAGTCCTTGCCGCCGCCCGAGGTCTTCGCGATGTACGCGGCGACCGGGTAGTCGTTCAGGTCGGCGACCGCGCCGCCCGCCTTGACGCGGGTCTGCGCCTCGGCGTCGCTGTCGAACGCCTGGATGGTCAGCTTCTTGTCGCCGCACTTGGCGGCCTGCGCCTTGAAGGTGTCCTCGTAGATCGTGCCGCGCTGGACGGCCACGGTCTTGCCGCAGAGGTCGTCGAGGGAGTTGACGCCCTGCGGGTTGCCCTTCTTGACCAGGAGGGAGACGCCGGAGCTGAAGTAGTCGACGAAGTCGATGCCCTTGCCGATCTTCTTCCCGTTGTCGTCCAGGCCCTCCTGGCGCTTCTTGTTGTCCGTCATCGAGGACATGACCAGGTCCTGGCGGCCGGAGTAGATCGAGGTGATCAGGCCGTCGAAGGTGCCCGAGACGAACTCGAACCTGACGCCCAGCTGCTTCCCGAGGGCCTGGGCTATGTCCGGGTCGACACCGACGATCTTCCCGCCCTCGGTGAACTCCATCGGGGCGTAGGAGGCGTCCGTGCCGACCTTGATGACGCCGGCCTTCCGGATCTTCTCGGGCAGCTTCGAGAAGAGGGGGGCCGCGTTGGAGGACGAGCCGCCCTCCTTCGTCGTACCGCTCTCGGTCTGGTCACCGCAGGCGGTCAGCAGCATGGAGCCGGCGACCGCGAGGGCGGTGACCGCGGCAAGACGGGAGGTGCGGGTCTTGGCGGCGGTCGTACAGCGCGTGGAGCGTGCGGTCATGGTCGGGTTCCTCCGGCGTGTGAGGGGGGTGCCAGACGGCCACGTACTCACCTTTGAGTGTCGTGGCCTTGTGCGATTACGGCATCTTGCCATTCGGACTGCCCCGAAAAGGCGGCCTCGGATGTCAAAATCGGATAACGGGTGACCCCCGGAAGCCGACAGGCCGGTCCCTCCGGGCCGGATCTTCTTCGGGACATCTCTCTCCATGCCGAAGAATCTCCTTTCCATCTCGCTATCCGGACGAGAGGAAAGGCGTCAATCGGAGAGGGAGCGCATCTATCGGGACATCGTGTGACGTGTCGCTCTCCGTCCCCGTCCGGATGCACTCGGTATGAGTCGCGTCACCGAGCGGTCATGGACTCGTCCGCGGCGCCGTCCGTCCGGTAAGAAGGACCCTTACACCCCTCATCCGGGGCTCAGGGCGCGTTGTGCGGCGTGCCCGAGCGGCTGCCCGACAAGGCGGCTGCGGTGCCTCCCCACCCCTCCTCAACCGGGAGCGGCCACCCTCAAATGAAACAGACTTAAGGGGTCAACCCAATGGCAGCGGAGATCGTCAATCCTCGCAATGACAGCGGTACGGAAGGAGCTCCCGAAGAGCCCTTCGATCCTGTCTTCGCCCTCCACCGGGGCGGCAAGATGGCCGTGCAGGCCACCGTCCCCCTGCGGGACAGGGACGACCTGTCCCTCGCGTACACGCCCGGCGTCGCCAAGGTGTGCACCGCGATCGCCGAGCAGCCCGAGCTGGTCAACGACTACACCTGGAAGTCCCAGGTCGTCGCGGTCGTGACCGACGGCACGGCGGTGCTCGGCCTCGGCGACATCGGCCCGGAGGCATCCCTCCCGGTCATGGAGGGGAAGGCCATCCTCTTCAAGCAGTTCGGCGGCGTGGACGCGGTCCCGCTCGCCCTCGCCACCACCGACACCGACGAGATCGTCGAGACCGTCGTCCGGCTCGCCCCGTCCTTCGGCGGAGTGAACCTGGAGGACATCTCGGCCCCGCGGTGCTTCGAGATCGAGCGCAAGCTCCAGGAGCGCCTCGACATCCCGGTCTTCCACGACGACCAGCACGGCACCGCCATCGTCACCCTCGCCGCCCTGCGCAACGCGGCGAAGCTGACCGGCCGGACCCTCGGAGACCTGCGCGGCGTCATCTCCGGCGCCGGCGCGGCCGGGGTCGCCATCGCGAAGTTCCTCCTGGAGGCCGGTCTCGGCGACGTCTGCGTCGCCGACCGCAAGGGCATCGTCAGCCGCGACCGCGAGGACCTCACGGACGTCAAGCGCGAGATCGCCGAACTCACCAACAGGGCCGGCCTGACCGGCTCCCTGGAGAGCGCCCTGGCCGGCGCGGACGTC
Source organism: Streptomyces sp. NPDC001744 (assembly GCF_042892575.1). Lineage (NCBI taxonomy): Bacteria > Bacillati > Actinomycetota > Actinomycetes > Kitasatosporales > Streptomycetaceae > Streptomyces > Streptomyces sp. NPDC001744. The sequence continues at coordinate 54,438 of NZ_JBIAUG010000024.1, read as the reverse complement.
TTCATCGGCGTCTCCGGCGGTACGGTCCCCGAGGCGGCGGTCGCCGCCATGGCCCCGAACTCCTTCGTGTTCGCCATGGCCAACCCGAACCCCGAGGTCCACCCCGACGTCGCGCACAAGTACGCGGCCGTCGTGGCGACCGGCCGTTCGGACTACCCGAACCAGATCAACAACGTCCTCGCGTTCCCGGGCATCTTCGCCGGCGCGCTCCAGGTCCGGGCCTCCCGGATCACCGAGGGCATGAAGATCGCCGCGGCCGACGCGATCGCGGACGTGGTCGGCGACCAGCTCGCCGCCGACTGCGTCATCCCGTCGCCGTTCGACGAGCGGGTCGCCCCGGCCGTCGCGGCCGCGGTCGCCGCCGCCGCCCGCGCCGAGGGCGTCGCCCGCCGCTGACGCGTCTCCGGCGCCGGGGCCGGTATCCGTACGTGTGCGCGTACGGGTACGGGTTCCGGAACCGGACCGGCGACGGCGCGGTGCGGGTACGGCCGCCCGCACGCCGGAGGGCCCTGTTCCGATCCGTTCCGCGGATCGGGGCAGGGCCCTTTCGGGTACGCGGGGCCCGGTCCGGCCGGAGGCGCGGCCCGGCCGCCCGGACGGGCGCATGGGCGGACGGGTGCCGGGGTGGTCCGGGCGCGCGTCAGGGGTTGTCCGGGTGTGTGCCGTCCGGGTCTCCGGGCGCGTGGGGCCGCACCGGGCCGGCCGTTCGGGGCGGACGGGCGACACGGGTCACACCGGAGGGCGGTTCCCCCGTCGGCCCGCGGCCCCCTAGGGTCGGGGCCATGTTCGCTGCCTATGCTGCCCGAATCGATCGTGACCAGCCGCTGAACGGACTTGAGTTGGGCGAACGCCCCGCGCCCGGCGCACGGGACGGATGGACCACCGTCACCGTCAGGGCCGCCTCGCTCAACCACCACGACCTGTGGTCGCTGCGCGGGGTGGGGCTGCCCGAGGAGAAGCTGCCGATGATCCTCGGCTGCGACGCCTCGGGCATCGACGAGGACGGCAACGAGGTCGTCCTGCACTCCGTGATCGGCCAGACGGGTCACGGCGTCGGCCCGGACGAGCCCCGGTCCATCCTCACCGAGCGCTACCAGGGCACCTTCGCCGAGCAGGTGACCGTCCCCCGCTGGAACGTGCTGCCCAAGCCCGCGCAGCTCTCCTTCGAGGAGGCCGCCTGTCTGCCCACCGCCTGGCTGACCGCCTACCGCATGCTCTTCACCAACGCCGGGGTACGGCCCGGGGACTCGATCCTCGTGCAGGGCGCGGGCGGCGGCGTGGCCACCGCCGCGATCGTCCTCGGCAAGGCGGCCGGCCTGCGGGTCTTCGCCACCAGCCGGGACGAGGCGAAGCGCGAACGGGCCGTCGAGCTGGGCGCCGTCGAGGCGTACGAGCCGGGCGCGCGGCTTCCCCGGCGGGTGGACGCGGTCATCGAGACCGTCGGCGCCGCGACCTGGTCGCACTCGGTCAAGTCGCTGCGTCCGGGCGGCACGCTCGTCATCTCGGGCGCCACGAGCGGGGACCGCCCCTCGCACGCCGAGCTGACCCGGATCTTCTTCCTGGAGCTGAAGGTCGTCGGCTCCACGATGGGCTCCAAGGACGAGCTGGAGGACCTGCTGTCGTTCTGCGCGGCCACCGGCGTCCGGCCGGTGATCGACGAGGTCCTGCCGCTGGACCGGGCCAGGGAGGGCTTCGAGAAGATGGCCTCCGGCGAACTCTTCGGAAAGATCGTGCTCACGACCTCTTGATGTGCCGTCGGGCCGACTGATGGGATCTCCGGCACCGCGAACACACCGTCGTGCCGGAGGTTTCCCGTGCTCCCCGTGGTTCCCGCACCCCCGTCGTCTCCCCCGCCCTCCCCGCGCCCCTCACGCCGCGCGCTTCCCGTCCGCCGCTCGATCCTGGCGGCGGGCGTGGTCCTCGCCGCCCTGCTCGCCCCCACCACCGCCCATGCCGGCGCCACCGCCACCGCTCGTGCCGGCACCGCCGCTCGTGCCGGGGAGTCCCCGGCGGACGGGATACCGGTCCTCACCGACGACCGCGGCCGCGTCCTCACCCTGCGCGGCTGGAACGTCGAGGACAAGGCGAACCGCGGCGACGCCGCCCTCTCCGCCGTCACCGAGAAGCACTTCCGCGACATGCGGGCCAAGGGCTTCAACTTCGCCCGCCTCCTGGTCTTCTGGGACGACCTGGAACCCCGGCCCGGCCGGTACAGCCAGGATTACCTGCGGAAGATCGGGCGGATCCTGGACTGGGCCGAGAAGCACGACGTCAAGGTCCTCCTCGATGCCCACCAGGACGTCTTCGGCCCCGCGTTCGGTCACCGCGGCATCCCCGCCTGGGCGACCAGGACCGACGGGCTGCCCTTCACCCCGCGCCCGGACGACTGGTTCTCCGAGTACTTCGAGCCCGCCGTCCAGCGGGCCTTCACCCACCTGTACGAGGACGAGGACCTCAGGCGCGCCCAGGCCCGCATGTGGCGGCTGCTCGCCGACCGCTTCGGCGACCATCCGGCCGTTCTCGGCTACGACCTGATCAACGAGCCGATGGGGGAGGTCCGGGAGGGCGAGGACCTGGCGACGGCGGCCCGGCGCATCGAACGGGACCAGCTCACTCCCCTGTACAACCGGCTCGCGGACGCCGTCCGCCGGGCCGACCGCGACGCCTGGATCTTCGTCGAACCGACTCCGATCGTGGGCGAGGGCGTGCCCACCGGGCTGGGCCGGATCCACGACCCGAAGGTCGTCTACGCCCCGCACTTCTACAACACCGGCATGGAGGCGGGCGCCGACTACGACCCCGCCGCCGGCTGGATCGAGACCTACGAGCGGGCCGTCACCCTGTACCCCAAGGAGTACAAGGTGCCCGTGGTGGTGGGGGAGTGGGGCCCGCTCAACAACACCCTGCCGCACATGAACCGCTTCTACCGCGAGGCGATGGCCTCCCTCGGCCGGTACGGCTCCGGCTGGGCGGGCTACGTGTGGTGCTACGGCGGCGGCTACTGCGCGGTCGACGGCTCCGGGGCCTTCCGCACCAACAAGGAGCTGACCGCCGAGCCGTACGCCGAGGCGGTCGCGGGCCGCATTCGCTCCACCGCGTACGACCGGGAGGCCGGGGTCTACCGCCTGTCGTACGACGCCGCCGGGCCGCGCGGCTCCCGGGTCACCGAGCTCTCCCTGCCGCCCGGCGACTGGCGGGTGACGGCCGGGGGCGCGGCCCTCGTCCTCCGTGAGGAGAAGGGCAGGGCCCGGGTCCTCGCGGCCCCGGGCGCCCGGGTGACGGTCACGGTCACCCGGCGCTGACCCGGGGCCCGGCCGGTCTCCTCACTTCTTCGCTCCGGGGCGCAGCAGGTCCGTGATCCGGAGCGCCGCCGCCGAGAGGTGGCGACGGGTCTCGGCCAGCTGGTTCCCGGACACCCCGTGGTCGCGGGCCGCGTCCCGGATCTCGTCGCGGAAGCGGTCGAGGAGCCGGTCGAGGTCGCGCACCGGGTCACCGGTGCCCTCCGTGTCCCGCGCCCACTCCGGCACCTCGCCGGCCCGGCCGTCGGCGGGAGCGTCGGCCGGGACCGTCGTGGACGGCGGCTCCGGCGCGGTGGTCCCCGGGGCGGCGGCCTTCGGGTGGGTCGTGCCCGTCACCAGGTCACCGAGCTGGGCCGTGATGGTGGAGACGCCCTCCCAGACCCCCGTGGGCCAGTCGCCCCGCGAGAAGCGGTCCTGGACCTCTTTCTGGACCTGCTGGGCGATCCGCTGGAACTCCTTCGCCTGGTGGCGCGCCGACCGGGCCTCCTCGTGGGCCTCGCGGGCCTGCCGCTTCCACTCCTGCTTGATCCGGTGCAGCTCCTCCTTGGTGTCGGCGAACGAGGAGGTCTCGGGCGTCCGGGCCCGGCCGGCCGCCGCGCGCATCTCGCTGCGGACCCGGCCGGCCGCACCGCGCACGTCGTCGCGGATCTCCGCCGCCAGCTCCGACACCGACTCGCGGATCTCCCGCTCCAGGTCGTCCAGTTCGGCGCCGCGCCCGGCCAGTTCGGCACGGCCCGCGTCGGTGATCGAGTAGACCTTCCGGCCCCCCTCGCTGGCGTGGGTGACGAGGCCCTCGGCCTCCAGCTTGGCCAGGCGCGGGTAGACCGTGCCGGCCGAGGGGGCGTACAGCCCCTGGAATCGCTCCTCCAGGAGCCTGATCACCTCGTAGCCGTGGCGGGGCGCCTCGTCGAGCAGCTTGAGCAGGTAGAGGCGCAGGCGGCCGTGGGCGAAGACGGGCGGCATGTCAGAGCACCTTTCCGGTCGGGGAAGCGGGGGAAGCGGGGGAATCCGGGGAAGGCGTGGAGGAAGCGGCGGTGTAGGCGTCCTCGTCCGACTCGGGCCGGCGGAGCAGGGCGATGGAGCCGGAGAGGGTGGTGGCCTTGAGCGTGCCCCGGCCCGAACCGAGGGTGCCGGTGACGGTCTTGGCCCCCCACTGGCCCCCCACGCGCAGGTCCTCGAAGGCGTTCGACACGGAGCCGCTCGTGGTGCTCGCCTCGACCCGGGCGTCGGCCGGGTGCGGAAGCCGGACGGCGACCTCGCCGGAGACGCTGGTGAGCCGGATGTCGGCGGGCGGCCCGTCGAATCCGGCCGGGCCGAGGTCGACCACCATGTCGCCGCTGACCGTCTCCGCCTTCACGGAGCCGCCGGCGCCCTCGATCACCGTCACGTCCCCGGTCACGGAGTTGGCCCGCAGGGGGCCCGTGACCGACTGCGCCTCCAGGTTCCCCGAGACGCTCTCGGCGCGGACCGGGCCGGAGAGGCCGAGGAGGGTGGTGTCTCCGCTGACGCCCCGCACCTCCGTACGCCCGCCGACGCCGGAGACGACGGCCTCGGCGCCGACCACGCCCACCTCGACGTCGGTTCCCGCGGGGACGGCGACGGAGACGACGGCCCGGCGCCGGTGCTCCTTGCGGTCGAGCCACTTGAGGATGTTCTTCCAGTGGAGGTCCTCGTAGCTCACGGTCAGGGTGGAGCCGTCCTGCGTCACGATCAGCGGCGGGCCCTCGATCTCCGAGATCTCCACGCGGGCGGAGTCCTCGTCCGTCCCCACCACGTTCACCGTGCCGTTGACGATGCGGACCCGCAGGCGCGTCACGGGGTCGGTCGGCGTCAGTTTCGTCGGCTCGGTGACGGACCACTCTGTCATGGTGCTGACCTCCCGTATCGGCGGTGCGACATATCGCGTTTCTCGATGGACACGATATATCGCGGTTCGGTGAAGTCAACCCCGACTCTTCCCTGAGGCGGGAGGGTCAATCACCCCTTCAAGCGGGTGAACTGTCCTAGTTTGGGGACATGAACGCGACGTCCGGACCGAGCCCCGCCGGGGCGCTGCTGCTCTGCCGTGCCGATCCCCCGGCGGCCAGGCCCCCGGCCCGGCTGCTCCGGGAAGAAGTGCTCCTCACCCCCGCCGGCGCGGGCTGGAGCGTGCTCGTACCGGAGGGGAAGCCCTGGCTGCACGGCGGGGAACCCGTCGAACGGGTCGTCACCGGCTGGGCGACCGCCCTCGCCGTCTCGGCCGTCGCCTGGCCCGTCGTCGCGCTGTGGTGGGACAGCGACCGGGCCGGATTCACCCTCGCCGCCGGTTTCCGCCGCACGGTCGGCTACACCTGGCTCGCGGACGGCACCCCCGTCGGCGAGGACGAGGCCATGCGCACCTTCGCCGCCCGGCTCGCCCTCGACCCCGTCCTCGACGTGCAGGCGCTCGAACCGCTCACCGAGCCCGACCCGGAGGCCGACGCCCACCGCAGGCTCGTCGGGGTCGTCGCGGTCCTCGCCCGCACCGGACTCGACCTGCCCGCCGGCCTCACCCCCGGCGACAGCGCCGACCGGCTCCGCTCCGTCGCCCTCGCGCACGGGGCCGAGCCGCTCGGAGGGCCCGCCGACGGTTCCTCCTCCACCCGGACGAGACCGGGGGTCCGGAGGAGCGACGCCGTGCGCGCCGAACTCGACGCGATGGAGGAAGGGCCCCTCGGCTCGTACCCGCGCGGCCCCGGGGCGCGCCTCCTGGGCGGGGCGCAGCTCGTGGCGGGGGTGCCGCTGCTGCTCTGGGGAGCCGCCCGGCGCAGCGGCGGATGGGCGACGGCCGGTGCCCTGCTCGTCGTCCACGGCGCGCTCGGACTCGCCTGCGGCCGGCTGCGGGAGCGGTGACCGCCGGACTCGCCTGCGGCCGGCTGCGGGAGCGGTGACCGCGAGCCCCCGGACCGTGCCCGCCGGCACGCGGCGGCGGCCGTACGGCGGGGAAGCCGTCATCGCCGCCCGGCGCGTCCGGCGGGTGCCCGTTCGCCCCTACTCGTCCTCGTCCTCGTCGTCCAGACGGGCCAGCCAGGTCGCGAGGCGCTCGACGGGCACCTCGAAGTCGGGGTTGAGGTCGACGAACGTCCGCAGCTGCTCGGCGAGCCACTCGAAGGTGACCTCCTCCTCGCCTCGCCGCTTCTCCAGTTCCTCGATGCCACGGTCGGTGAAGTACATGCGATCAGGATAGGTCGTGGCCCCACCGTCCCCGCCGTCCCCCTGTCGCCCGTCGGACCCACCGATTAGCCTTCTGGATCCAACATCGCTTCGGGGAGCGGGGGCCGCTGTGGCACATGGGATCGCTCGGATTCGGCTGGAGGACGGCACGCCCGTGTGGGCCCGGGTCCGCGACGCGGAGGAGCTCGGCAGGGGCGGCGGGTTCCAGGACACCGGCGTCAGGGACCGGGTGGTCTCGATGGCCGGGGGGCTCACGGACATCGTGCGCGGGGTGGTCGGCTCGCTGCGCGCCGGGCTCGAACCCCGGGGCCCCGTGGAGGTCGCCGTCAGCTTCGGCATCGAACTGTCCGCGCAGTCGGGCAAGGTGATCGGGGTCCTCGCGGACGGGTCGGGCACCGCCTCCGTCAACGTCTCCCTCACCTGGACCGAACCGGGACCGGGAGCCGCACCGGGAGCCGCACCGGAAAACGCGCCGGAAACCGGAACGCGCCCCGCCGCCACGGGCACCGGCGCCGCACCCGCGCGCCGGACGCCGGACGCGCCCCCGGCGCCACCCGTGCCCCCCGCCCCGCGCACGCCCCCGGCCGTCCCGCCGCCCCGCACCCCGGACGCGGAGGACACCTCCCCCGACAGCGCTCCGCGCGCGCGTCCGGCGGCCGACGGGCCGGCATGAGCGCCTTCGACGCTCTCGTGCGCCCCGCACTGGTACGCATCGCCGCGCCCGGTGACGGGTATGACCCGCACGGCGACCGGTACTGGGGCACCGGCTTCTTCATCGCCCCCGGCTGGGTGCTGACCTGCGCCCATGTCGTGGCCGAGGGGGGAAGCGCGGTGTGGAGGAGCGAGCCGGCCGTCGGCATCACGTGGGAGGACGGGAAGAAGACCCACGAGGCCACCGGCACCGTCGTGCTCGCCCTGCCGCGCCCCGACCGCCCCGAGGACCCGCCCGACCGGTGGGCCTTCCCCGACGTCGCGCTGCTCCGGGTGCCCGGCACGCAGAAGGCGTCCTGCGTGCGCCTCGGCGAACGCCCGCCCGTCCCGCCGGCCGCCGTCGGCCTGCACGGCTGGTCCCGGGAGACCGGCGAGCTCGGCGTCCGCCACGTCCGGGGCACCCTGATCGGCAGCGACGGACAGGCCCTCGTCACCGACTGGGTCATGCCCGTCGAGGGCTGTTCCGGCGGCCCCGTCGTGGACCTCGCCCAGGGCGCCGTCGTCGGCCTCAACAAGGGACGCGGGCGCGACGGCGGCGCCGTCGTCCCCGTCACCGCCCTGCGCCGGCTCCACGACCTCCCCGGGGGCGAGGCCATGGGCGAGGCGCTGCGCGCCCACGACCGCCACCACCTCGCCCGGTACCGCTCGCTCGACGACCGCCCCGACTGGACCCGCGCGCAGCGGCTGCTGCCCGTCCCCCACGGCGTCAGCCCCGGTCTGCGCACCCAGCTGTACGGACACTTCGCGGAGCTCCCCGCCCCCACCGCGCCCGGCGAGATCATGGACCTGATCGACCGGGTCAAGGCGTGGATCAGGGACGACGACCTGCCCGACGCCCTGGAGGACGACCCGCGCACCTGGAGCGAGGGCGCCGGACTCCTCCGGGGCCTGCGCACGCCCCGCGGGGACGGCGTCCGCGACCTCGACCTCGACGCCGTCCTCCTGTACGCGGCCCACGTCGTCCGGCACGTCTCCGAGCGGTACGGCGAGCGGGCCGACACCACCGCCCTCACCCGCTGGATCGTCGACGAGTCGGGCGACGCCGACCGCCACCTCCGGCGCGAGATCCAGGGGCTCGTCGGCCCCGGCCGCCGGACGCCCCTCTCCGTACGCGAACCCCGCGCGCGTGCCGACGTCCTCCTGGAGATCGACACCCCCCGCTACGACCGGCGCTACCCGTGGCGGGTCAAGCTCCTCCTGGACGGACACACCGTCAGCCCGCTCCACTGCGACGACCGGGGCGTCGAGCGGGCCGCGCTCCGGGAGACCCTGCGCGAACCGCTCGCGGACGCCCTGCGGCGCGGCGACAGCGGGCCGCACCTGGCGGCCGTGGAGGCGGTGCTGCCGCGTGAACTCTTCGACGAACCCCTCGACACCTGGCGGCTCGAACCGCCCCAGGGGCCCGAGGACGCCTGGGCGACCACCCTCGGACAGCGCCGGATCGTGGTCATCCGCGACGCCCGCCGCCACGGCCGCGAACCGGCCCCCGAATGGCGCGAGCGCTGGGCGGCGGGAGAGCGCGGGCCGCTGCGCGCGGTTCCGCTGCGCGCCGAGGTGCCCGGCGCGGGCCCGGACGCCCACACCGCCCGCGTACGCCGGGAGACCTGGGCGGAGACGTACGACCGGCTGCGCGACGCCGAGGGCGGCGCCGTCCCCGTCCACTGCGGCCCGGTCGGCAGCGGCGACGGGCTCATGGCCATGAACGCGGCCCTGGCCGCCGGCCATCCGCTGGCCCTCTGGCGGACCGGCGCCCACGACCACACCGACTGCGCGGAGTTCCACGAGCGGGCCGACCGGCTGCTCGCGGACGCCGCCACCGCCCGGGGCGTGTGCGGCCCGGTCCGCTCCCTGCGCACCCGCGCGCCGGACCGGGCGGCGGGACCCGAGGCACGGGCCGCCTACGCGTGGGCCGAGAACATCGCCGTCCTCCTCGACCCGCCCGACCGGCCCCCGCACGGCGGACGCCTGGAGGCCCCGCCCCTGCTCGGCGAGGGGGAACAGTGACCGCGGCGAACAGCGGGACGACGGCACCGCGATCCGTCCGGAACGGGCACCGGCAGGGACCGCCCCCGGACGGTACCTTCGACGGGCCCGGCATCGACACCACAGCCAGGAGGAGTCCATCGTGAACGATTGGCGGATCTACCGTGGTGCCGGTCTCCCGCACGACGGGATACGGCGCCTGCCCGCCCCGCCGCCCTGGCGCGACTTCTCGGCTGGTGGCGCGGACGACACCCTGGCCGGTTCCGACCGGAGGCTCGGCGTCCGCCGCAGGCTCGTCCAGAACCACCACCCCCGGCCCGCCGAGACCGACGCGGTCAACGCCGCCCTGTACCTGCGGCGACCGCTCCTCGTCACCGGCAACCCCGGCACCGGCAAGTCCACCCTCGCCCACGCCGTCGCCCACGAACTGGGCCTCGGGCGCGTGCTCCGCTGGCCGATCGTCAGCCGCACCACCCTCCAGGACGGCCTCTACCGGTACGACGCCATCGGCCGCCTCCAGGACGTCCAGCTGGAGCGCGCCCGGCCCGAATCGACCGGCTCCGCCGCCGCGACCCCGGCCGGCATCGGGTCGTACATCCGGCTCGGACCGCTCGGCACCGCGCTGCTCCCCTCCGAACAGCCCCGCGTCCTGCTCATCGACGAACTCGACAAGAGCGACCTCGACCTGCCGAACGACCTCCTGAACGCCCTGGAGGAGGGCGAGTTCGCCATCCCCGAGCTGGAGCGGCTCGCCGACCGGGAGCCCGTCGTCGAGGTCCTGAGCGACGACGGGCGCAAGGTGCGCGTCCTCGGCGGCCGGGTCCGCTGCACCACCTTCCCCTTCATCGTCCTCACCTCCAACGGCGAGCGGGACTTCCCCGCCGCCCTGTTGCGCCGCTGCATCCGCCTGGAGCTCGAACCGCCCGGCGAGGAGCAGCTCGGCGCCATGATCGAGGCCCACCTCGGTGCCGAGGCCGCCGCCGGCGAAGGGGAGCGGAACCTCGTCCGGCGCTTCCTCGACCGCGAGCCCGGCGAGGTGATCGCCACCGACCAGCTCCTCAACGCCCTCTACCTGACCCAGCACGCCTCCCGCGCCGAACGGGTCACCAGGGAACGCATCGCGGACATGCTCATGCAACCGCTCGATCAGCCGAGGTGATGACCGGATGCGCCGGCCGCACCTGGAGGAACTCGCCCGCAGACTGCGGGCCGGCGGCCGGGAACCGACCGCCGAGGACATCGCGGACGCCCTCTGGCTGGCCCGCTGGCTTCCCGGGCCCCCACCGGGCACCCCGGACGAGGCCGCGCCGCCGCCCGGGGCGCGCGAGGACGGCGCCGGCGACCGGAACGAGCCGCCGGCGGCACGGGACGCGGACGGTTCCGCGACGAGGGGCGATCCCCCGGGGGAGGCGGGCGGAGGGGCCCGGGAGGACGGGACGGCCCCGGGCGAGGACACCCGGCCCGGCCCCGCCCGCGACTCCGTGGCGCTGCACATGGAGGCCGGGGCCCCCGGCGCGCGCGGCGGCGCGGTGCGCGCGGAACGCGGTGCCGTCCTGCCCGTCCGCGCCCCCGGCGCCAACGCCCTGCCCGGACTCCTCGGCCTCCAGAAGGCCCTGCGTCCCCTGCGCGGCTACGCCCCCGCGCCGCACCGCCCCGGCGAGGGCACCCTGGACGAGGAGGCCACCGCCGAACGCAGCGCCGCCGCCGGCATCCTCACCCCCGTCCTGCGCCCCGCCGCCGGCCGCCGCCCCGACATCCAGCTCCTCATGGACACCGGGCCCGCCATGGTCGTCTGGAGCCGGATGGTCGAGGAACTCCGCCAGGCGTGCCAGCAGTCCGGCGCCTTCCGGGACGTCCAGGTGCACCGCCTGTACGACACCGGCGACGGGCCCCCGCTCGTCACCACCACCTCCGGAGCCGACGGCCGGCCCCGGCTGCGCCCGGTCGACCAGCTCCACGACCCCACGGGCCGCCGGCTCACCCTCGTCGTCAGCGACTGCGTCGGGCCCCTCTGGCAGCGCGGCGCCGCCCAGCGCCTCCTGCGCCAGTGGCCCCGCCACACCCCGCTCGCCCTCGTCCAGCCCCTGCCGCCGCGCCTCTGGCCCCGTACCGCGCTCCCCGCCGAGCCCGGCACCTTCCGGCGCTCCGCGACCCCCGGCGGCCACCCCGCCTTCCGCTCCGACGACGACCCCTGGGCCGCCCCCGACCCCGGCCGCCGCGCCGTCCCCGTCCTCACCCCGACCCCCGAGGCGTTCGACTCCTGGACCCGGCTCCACACCGGCCACGGCGGCGACGCCGTACGCGGCTGGGCCGCCTGGCTCGATCCCGAGACCCCCGGGGCGCGCGGAACGGCCGGCGCGCGCGCCCCCCGCCCGCCGCGCGGCGAGGAAGAACTCCTCCGCTCCTTCCGGGCGGGCGCCTCGCCCGGCGCGCTCCGGCTCGCCGTCCACCTCGCCGCCGCGCCCCTGTCCCTGCCCGTCATGCAGCTCGTGCAGCGCGCCATGCTCCCGGACACCGGCCCCATGGAACTGGCCGAGGTCCTGCTCAGCGGGCTCCTGCGCCGCCTGCCGGGCCCCACCCCGTACCCCTGCTTCAGTTATCCGCCGGGCATCCAGCGGCACCTCCTCGGGTCGCTCGACCCCAGCGCCGCCGCCCTCGTCCTCAAACACTGCTCCGCCTACGTGGAGCGCAATTTCGGCCAGGGCACGCGCAACTTCCCGGCGCTCGCCGCCGCCCGCCTGGCCGGGGCGGAGGCCGGGGAGGCCCCGGAGGCCGGGACCGGGCACGGCCCCGGACGGCCCGCCCCGCCCGACGCGACCGACGAACCCCCCGGCCCCGAAGGCGTCGAGACGGAACTCTTCGCCCGCATCCCCGCGCGCGTGCTCCGCTTCTACCACCCCGACCTGATCACCCCCGACCCGCTCACCGAGGCCCGCCGCCTCCTCGGACAGGGCCGCGGCCAGTCCGACCCGGCCCTCCTCACCGACGCGCGCGAGCGCGCCGAGGCCGCCCTGCCCGCCGAACCCGTCGAGGCCCGGATCGTCCTCGCCCGCGTCCTCCTCGCGGAGGCCGACACCGCGGCCGCCCGGCGCTCCGGCCGGCGCGCGGAACTCCTCGGACGGGCCGCCGACACCCTCGTACGGGCCGGGGAACTGGCCGTACCCGGCGACGAGGCGTGGGCCGAGGCCCGGCTGGAACTCGCCGTCGTCCACCACGCGCTGTGGCGCGACACCGACGACCCCGGCCACCTCGACGCCGCCCTCGCCGCCCTCGCGGAGCCTCCGGAGCGCTGGCCCGGGACCACCCGCCACACCCTCCACCTGCGCCGGGGCCGGCTGCTCCTGGCCCGGGGCGACGGCGACGCCGCCGCGGCGGAGCTCACCGCCGCCCTCGGCCTCCGGGAGAGCGCCGTCGTCCTCCTGGACCTCGCCGACGCCCTGCGCCTCGCCGGGGCCGGGCCGGACCGCGTCGCCCCCGTCCTCGACCGCGCCGAACACCTCCTCGGCGACGGACGCGCCCTGCGGCTCCGCTTCACCACCGCCCGCGCCCGGCTGTACGACGCGGCCGGTGACGGGGCCGCCGCCGACGCGGCGTACGAGGAGGCCACCCTGCTCGCCCCCGCCGACAGCGGACAACGCGGCCTGACCCTGCTGACCTGGGGCGGATCCCTGCTGCGCCGCGCCACCGCCGACACCGGCACGGGCCCCGTCGACCGGGCCGAGGGGGTCCTGCGCGAAGCCCTCACCCGGCTGCCCGCCGACGCGCCCGAACGGGCCGGGGCCCGGGCCCTCATCGGCAGCGTGCTCGCCCTCCGCTTCCACCGGGCCGGTTTCCTGCCCGACCTCTTCGAGAGCCGCCACCTCCTGGAACAGGCCCTGCGGGGCACCGCCGACCCGGGGGAGCGTGCCGAGATCTGGCTGCAGCTCGGACGGGTGAGGCTCGAACTGGCCGAAACGGGACGGGACGGCGTGATCGGCGACGCGCTCGCCGCCTACCGCAACGCGGGGGAGGAGTCCCGCGCCGCCCACGGCGACGATCCGGGCACGGTCACGGGCGCCCGCGCGTTCCACGGGCAGGGAGCCGTCCTCCTCCTGATGGACCGTCCGGGCCGGGCCAGGGCCGCGCTGCGCACCGCCGCCGCACGGTGGAGCCGGCTCGCGGGGTTCCTCGTGGAGGTGGACCGGGCCGACGTGGAGCGGACCAGGAGCCTGCTGGAGGAGGCCGGGAGGACGACGGACGGGGGGCACGGGAGGAGGTCCGACGAGGAGCGACGCGCCGTCATGCCGCCCTGGTGGGCCTGGGGCGGTGCCACGTGAGGGGGTCGCGGGGACGCCGTCCGGCGGGCCCCTCCCGGACGGCCGGACGACGGGGGCGCACATGGCCGCAGTTGAATCGAAAGGGTTTCCGGTCCGGTGGCGTCGGGAAGAACCGCTGCGCCGCTACGACCGTGGGGGACAGGCGCCGGTGAGGAGGAGCCGAGAGTGTTCGAGCGTACGGAGTGGGCGACCGGTGTCGGCCGCGGGGCCGGCCGGCCGCCGCGACTCCCCGACCTCGCCGCCGTTGACCTGCGGACCTTGCGCGTCACCGACGACGCCGCCCTCGGAGCCGCCGTCGAGCACGTGCTGCGGCACCCCTCGGACCTCGTGGTCTCCTGGCCCGAGGACGCCGTCCTCGACTGACCCCGGAGGGCCCTCCGCCGCCCGTCCGCGACCGTCCGGCGCCCGTGCCGACCGATCGTTTCCGGCCGAATGCGCCGCTGGTGACCGGCCGACGGACCCCGCCCCCCGCGGAAGCGGCGGACCGGCTGCCGCGATCACTCGTACGTGCCGCCGGCCCGGAGTTCCCGTCCTCCGTACGCCCTGCCGGCCCGGAGTCCCCGTCCTCCGTACGCCCCGCCGGCCCGGAGCCCCCGCCCCCCGTACGCCCCGTCGGCCGGTCGCCACCCGGGGGCCGGTGTGATCGCCGCGTCGCCGCGGGCCGCGGCCTTCGAGGCGCTGGCGTCCACCCGGCCCGCCGCCGCCGGCGCGGCGTTCCTGCGGTCGGGTGCGCACGCGCGCCGGCTGCTGCTGCTCAAGGCCCTCCTCGTACGGGTGCGGCGCCACCGGGAGGAGATCGCCCCCGCGACCCTGCGCGGCTTCGAGGAGGCGTGGCGGCTCCTCGAACGGACCGAGCGCTCCCACCCCGCCGCCGTCCGCGCCGTCCTCGACTACCCGACCACCGGATCATGGCTCGCCGCCGCCCTGACCGCGCCCCCGGGCCCCGCCCTCGACGGCCACCTCGCCCGCCTGGAGCCGGTCGCCACCACCGCCGCCCTGCGCGCGGGCCGACCGCTCGACCTCGTCGTCCGCGCCCCCGGCGGCGTCCTGTCGCTGCCGGGCGTCGGGAGCGTCCTGACGGGGCCCGGGCCGGTCCGCGTCGCCTCCCGCTCCCACGTCGTGCGCGTCCACGCCGAGGACGCCCCCGGTGCCCCGGCCGCGATCCTCCGGCTCGCCGACGCCCGTTCCGGCACCCTGACCGGCAGCGGCCCCGGCTGGCGCGGCCTGCGCCGGCTGTCCGGCGGAGCCGCCCGCCTGGACGACCTGGACCCGTACCGGGTGCCGCCCGGCGGGGTGGGGACCCCCGCCCGGCACGCGGCCGAGCGCGCCGACGTCGACCACGCCGTCTGGTCCGGACACTGGCGCGCCGCCCGGGACCTGCTCCGGCGCACCGACCGGGAGCGGGCGGCGGAGGTCGGGCGCACGGTCGGCGCGCTCGTGCCCCTGCGCCCGTACGGGCCGCGCTCCGTCGGCGCCACCCTGAGCGTCGCCCCCGGAGCCGTCCTGATGACCCCCTCGGCCGGCGCCTGCGACATGGCCGAGACCCTCGTCCACGAGCTGCACCACAGCAAGCTCTCCACCCTCCACGAGCTGGTCCCGCTCTACCGCCCCGGGGACGCCGCGCTCCACCGGGTCGGCTGGCGCGGCGACGCGCGCCCGGTCTCCGGGGTGTTCCAGGGGGCCTACGCGCACCTGGCCCTCGCCGATCTGTGGCGCCGGGCGCGGGACGCCCCCGGCGCGCCCCGGGCGTGGCGCACCCGGGCCGCGCAGCAGTTCGACCACATCCACGATCAGGTGGGCGACGCGCTGACGATCCTGCTTGAATCCGATGAACTGACGGACGAAGGGCGGGAGTTCGCCCGACACATGCGGCGGCTCCACGCGAGCCTCGGCGCGAGTCCGAAGGCCCGTGGGTAACACTGTGCCCACGGAACATGACACTGCGTTGCGCGCGAGCGGGACGGGAGACGTACAGATGGCGGAACAGCGGTCGGGCGGAGGCGGGGAGAACCACGGCGGCAGGTCCGCCCCCGAGCACGTCCTGGTGGTCTTCCCCGGTTACCACCGCCCCTGGGCGGCCTGGATCGCCCAGCGCCTCGAAGCCCACGGCGTGCGCGCCACCCTCCAGCGCTGGGACCCGCCCCGCGAGGTTCCCCTGGAGGACTCCCTCGGCGACCTGCTGCTCGCCCGCGGACAGGTCCTCCTGGTCCTCAACGACTGGTTCTTCGAACTCGGCCCCCGCCCGGCCGGCGAGTGGAACGACGTCCTGCGCGGCTTCGTCGCCGCCCACGCCGACCGGTTCGCCGCCGTCAACCTCACCAACCGCACCCTGCTCCCCGCCACCGCCGTCCTCGAACCCGTCGGCCTCTGGGGCGTCGGCGAGGAGGAGGCCGAGGCCCGGCTGCTCAGCAGGCTCGCCGTCGAACCCCGCCGCGCGGGCCGCCGCACCCCGCCCGGCACCCCCGCCCGCTACCCGGAGACCCCGCCGGAGATCTGGGGCGACGTCCCGCGCCGCAACCACCGCTTCACCGGCCGCGACGACCTCCTCACCGAACTCCAGGAACGCCTCATGGACGCCGAGCGCGGCAACGCCGCGTGCACCCTCCTGGGCATGTCCGGGATCGGCAAGACCCAGATCGCCGCCGAGTACGCCCACCGCTTCAGCCCCGACTACGACGTCATCTGGTGGGTCAGCTCCGACGACCGCAACGTCCAGCGCGACCGCTTCGGCGAACTCGCCGTCGAACTCTCCCTGCCCACCGGCAGCGAACCGGGCGAACGCATCCGCGCCGTACGGGAAGCGCTCCGCCGCGGCGACCCGCACTCCCGCTGGCTCGTCGTCTTCGACGGCTGGGACGCCACCGAGGGCGTCGAGGTCATGCTCCCGCAGGGCCCCGGCCACGTCCTCATCACCTCCCGCAACCGCGCCTGGCGGGAGCACACCGACGTCCTGGAGATCCCCGGCTTCGACCGCGCCGAGTCCACCGGCTACCTGATGCGCCGCGCCCCGCACATCACCGCCGCCGAGGCCGACGAGGTCGCCGCCGAGTTCGGGGACGTGCCCCTGCCGCTCGTCCAGGCCGCCGCCTGGCTCGGCGAGTCCGGCATGGAGGCCCCCGAGTACCTGCGCATGGTCCGCGAGGGGCGCCTCTCCAGCGTCGACGAGCCCCCGGCCGGCGACGGCGTGCCCAACGCCTCCCTCACCTCCTGGTCGATACTGATCAACCGGCTCCGCCGCGCCCAGCCGCAGGCCATCGACATCCTCAGCCTGTGCGCCTCCTTCGCGCCCGGCCGCATCCCGCTCGGCATCGTCCGCGCCTACCCCCAGGCGCAGCTGCCCGAGGACCTGCGCTGGATGGCCACGGACCTGCCCGCCTGGACCCGCGCCCTCGACACCCTCGTCAACTACTCCGTCCTCACCCGCGAGTCCCGCGGCCCCGTCAACAGCGACGAGATCGGCCCCCACCAGGAGTCGATCCACATGCACCGCCTGGTGCACGACATCGTCTCCCGGCTCACCGACGGCGAGCACCGCGACGCCCACCGCAAGGCCGTCCGCACCCTGCTCGCCGAGGCCGACCCCGGCAACCCCACCGACAGCCGCCACTGGCCCCGCTACTCCGAACTCCTGCCCCACCTCGAACCCTCCGGGGCACTGCGCAGCACCGACCCCCGCATCCAGGTCGCCGTCCTCAACTGCCTGCGGTTCTGCGAGCGCAGCGGCGAGTACAAGGCGGGCGTCCGGCTGGCCCGGCGCATCCGCAACGAGTGGACCTCCTTCATGGACCCGCTGGCCCCGCACATGCAGGAACTGACCACCCTGGAGGGGGACATCCTGCGCCGGTACGGACGCTTCCGCGAGGCGTACGAACTCGACCTCGTCCAGCGCGACCGGCTCGCCGCCGCCCCCGTCAGGGACGAACTCGGCGCACTCCAGACCAAGATCTCCCTCGCCCGCGACCTGCGCTTCCTCGGCCACTACCAGGAGTCCGAGGGGCTCCAGCGCGAAGCCCTGGAGGAGGCCCGGAGCCTGCTCGGCGAGGCCCAGAGCCTCACCCTCGTCGCCCGGCACAACCTCGGCGTGGTCCTGCGCATGCTGGGCCGCTACCAGGAGGCGTACGAGCAGGACGTGGACACCCTCGCCCGCTGCGAGAACATCCTCCGTCCCCGCCACGCCTCCACCCTCAACTCCAACAACGCCGTCGCCCAGGACCTGCGCCTGCTCGGCCGCTACCGCGAGGCACTGGCCCGCCAGGAGGCCAACGTCCGGCTGCACGTCAAGATCCTCGGCCCCCAGCACCTCCACACCCTCTACGCCCGCAGCCAGCTGGCGCTCTGCCGCCGCCGGGAGGGCGGTTTCAAGGAGGACATCGGCGCCATGATGGCCGGTGTCCTCGAACACCTGGAGCAGGCGTACGGCCGCGACCACTACGTGACGCTCTCCGCCGTCACCAACTACGCCAACTTCCTGCGCGAGCACGGCGACCTCGACCTGGCCAGGGAGCTCATCACCGAGGCGGAGGCGGGCTACCGCGCCCTCCTCGGCCCCGCCCACCCGGTCTCCACCGGCGTCCTCGCCAACACGGCCCTGGTGATGCAGGCGTCCGGGGAGCGGACGGCGGCGATGACGATGCTGGAGTCCGCCCTCGCCGGCCTCACCGCCACCCTCGGCCCCGACCACCCCTGGGTGCTCGGCTGCGCCCTCAACGCGAGCGCCGCCCGCAACTTCAACGGGCGCGTGGCCGAGGCCGCGGAGCTCAGCCGGGAGACCCTCCGCCGGGCCCGGCACGCCATGGGCCACGAGCACCCGCTGACCCTCTCCTGCCAGATCGCGCTCGCCACCGACCTGCGCGGCCTGCGCGAGACGGAGGAGGCCGGGAAGCTGGAGGCGGACGCCCTGCTCGCCCTCTCCCGCTCCCTGGGGGCCCAGCACCCGCACACCCTGTCGGCCCGCCAGCGCAACCGGCCCTACTGGGACTTCGAGGCCAACCTCTGAGCACCCCGGAACGCCGGAGGCCCGGCACCCCACCAGGGGTGCCGGGCCTCCTTCCGTACGCGTACGGAACGGTCGGTCAGGCGTCGAAGACCTCGTTGACCAGCTGCTGCTGCTCCGCCTGGTGGCGCTTGGCCGAGCCGACCGCCGGGGAGGAGGAGTGCGGACGCGAGATCCGGCGCAGGCGCTCGCCCGCCGGGATGTCCGCGCCGACCGCCAGGTCGAGGTGGTCGATCAGGTTGAGCGCGATGAACGGCCAGGCACCCTGGTTCGCCGGCTCCTCCTGGGCCCACAGGTACTTCTCGGCGTTCGGGTACTTGGCGATCTCGGCCTGGAGCTCGGCACCCGGCAGCGGGTACAGGCGCTCCAGACGGATGATCGCCGTGTCCGTGACGCCGCGCTTCTGACGCTCGGCCTCCAGGTCGTAGTAGACCTTGCCCGCGCAGAAGACGACCTTGCGGACGGCGGCCGGGTCGACCGACCCGTCGCCGATCACCGGGCGGAAGCCGCCGGTGGTGAACTCCTCCACCGTGGACGCCGCGGCCTTCAGGCGCAGCATCGACTTCGGGGTGAAGACGATGAGCGGCTTGTGGTGCGGGTTGTGCACCTGCCAGCGCAGGAGGTGGAAGTAGTTCGACGGCAGCGTCGGCATGGCGACCGTCATGTTGTCCTGGGCGCACATCTGGAGGAAGCGCTCCGGGCGCGCGGACGAGTGGTCCGGGCCCTGGCCCTCGTAGCCGTGCGGCAGGAGCAGCGTGACGCCGGAGGTCTGGCCCCACTTCTGCTCGGCGGAGGAGATGAACTCGTCGACGACGGTCTGCGCGCCGTTGACGAAGTCGCCGAACTGGGCCTCCCAGATGACCAGGGCGTCCGGGCGGGCCAGCGAGTAGCCGTACTCGAAGCCCATCGCCGCGTACTCGCTGAGCAGCGAGTCGTAGACGTTGTAGTGGGCCTGGTCCTCGGTCAGGTAGAGCAGCGGGGTGTAGTCCTCGCCGGTCTCCTGGTCCACCAGGACCGCGTGGCGCTGGCCGAAGGTGCCGCGGCGGGAGTCCTGGCCGGAGAGCCGGACCGGGGTGCCCTCCATCAGCAGGGAGCCGATGGCGAGGGTCTCGCCGAAGCCCCAGTCGATGGTGCCGTCGTCGATGGAGGCGGCGCGGCGCTGCATCTGCGGCAGCAGACGCGGGTGGACCTTGATCCGGTCCGGGACGTTGACCTGGGACTCGGCGATCCGCTTCACGACCTCCTGGGAGACCGCGGTGGTGACGGCGACCGGGAACTCGGCCTGGGCGTCCGGGACGTGCACCGAGGACGGCGTGGCGGTGGTGGCCTCGCGGACCTCCGCGAACACCTTCTCCAGCTGGCCCTGGAAGTCCTGGAGCGACTGCTCCGCCTCTTCCAGGGTGATGTCGCCGCGACCGATGAGCGACTCGGTGTACAGCTTGCGCACCGAACGCTTCTTGTCGATCAGGTTGTACATCTGCGGGTTGGTGAACGAGGGGTTGTCGCCCTCGTTGTGACCGCGGCGGCGGTAGCAGATGAGGTCGATCACGACGTCCTTGTTGAACGTCTGGCGGAACTCGAAGGCGAGCCGCGCGACGCGGACCACGGCCTCCGGGTCGTCGCCGTTCACGTGGAAGATCGGCGCCTCGATCATGCGGGCCACGTCGGTCGCGTACATCGAGGAACGCGAGGACTCCGGGGCGGCGGTGAAGCCGACCTGGTTGTTGATGACGACGTGGACCGTGCCGCCGGTGCGGTAGCCCCGCAGCTGCGACATGTTCAGCGTCTCGGCGACGACGCCCTGGCCGGCGAAGGCCGCGTCGCCGTGGAGGGCGATCGGCAGGACGGTGAAGTCCGTGCCGCCCTTGTTGATGACGTCCTGCTTGGCGCGGACGACGCCCTCCAGGACCGGGTCGACCGCCTCCAGGTGCGAGGGGTTGGCGGTGAGCGAGACCTTGATCTGCTCGCCGTCCAGGCCGGTGAAGGTGCCCTCGGCGCCCAGGTGGTACTTCACGTCGCCGGAGCCGTGCATCGACTTCGGGTCGAGGTTGCCCTCGAACTCGCGGAAGATCTGCGCGTACGACTTGCCGACGATGTTCGCCAGGACGTTCAGCCGGCCGCGGTGGGCCATGCCGATGACGACCTCGTCGAGGCGCGACTCGGCGGCCGAGTCGATGACCGCGTCGAGCAGCGGGATGACGGACTCGCCGCCCTCCAGGGAGAAGCGCTTCTGGCCGACGTACTTCGTCTGCAGGAAGGTCTCGAACGCCTCGGCCGCGTTCAGGCGGCGCAGGATGCGCAGCTGCTCCTCGCGCTCCACGCGGGAGTGCGGACGCTCGACGCGGTCCTGGATCCACTTGCGCTGCTTGGGGTCCTGGATGTGCATGAACTCGACGCCGGTGGTGCGGCAGTACGAGTCGCGCAGCACGCCGAGGATGTCGCGGAGCTTCATCATCGACTTGCCGGCGAAGCCGCCGACCGCGAACTCGCGCTCCAGGTCCCACAGGGTGAGGCCGTGCTCGGTGATGTCCAGGTCGGGGTGCTTGCGCTGCTTGTACTCCAGCGGGTCGGTGTCGGCCATGACGTGGCCGCGGACCCGGTAGGAGTGGATCAGCTCGAAGACGCGCGCGGCCTTGGTGACGTCGTCGTCGTGCGAGGCGTCGATGTCCTTGAGCCAGCGGACCGGCTCGTAGGGGATGCGCAGGGCCTTGAAGATCTCGTCGTAGAAACCCTCCTCGCCGAGGAGGAGGTTCGCGACGATCCGCAGGAACTCGCCGGAGGCGGCGCCCTGGATGACCCGGTGGTCGTAGGTCGAGGTCAGGGTCATGACCTTCGAGATGCCCAGCTTGTTCAGGGTGTCCTGGGAGGTGCCCTGGAACTCGGCCGGGTAGTCCATCGAGCCGACGCCCATGATGACCGACTGACCGGGCATCAGGCGCGGCACGGAGTGGACGGTGCCGAGGCCGCCGGGGTTGGTCAGGGAGACCGTGACGCCGGAGAAGTCCTCCATCGTCAGCTTGCCCACGCGGGCGCGCTTGACGATGTCCTCGTACGCCTGCCAGAACTCGAAGAAGTTGAGCGTCTCGGCCTTCTTGATGCCCGCGACGACGAGCTGGCGGTCGCCGTTGGGCTTGACCAGGTCGATCGCGAGGCCGAAGTTGACGTGCTCCGGCTTGACCAGGGTCGGCTTGCCGTCCTTCTCCGCGAAGGAGTGGTTCATCGACGGCATGGCCTTGATGGCCTGCACCATCGCGTAGCCGATGAGGTGGGTGAAGGAGATCTTCCCGCCCCGGGCGCGCTTCAGGTGGTTGTTGATCACGATCCGGTTGTCGAAGAGCAGCTTCACCGGGACGGCGCGGACGGACGTGGCCGTCGGCACCTCCAGGGAGGCGTTCATGTTCTTCGCGACCGCGGCGGCGGGGCCGCGCAGCGTGATCAGCTCGGGACCGGCCGGCGCCTCGGCGGCCGGGGCGGCCGCGGGCTTGGCGGCCGCGGGCTTGGCCGGGGCCTGCTTCACCGTGGCGGGGGCCGGAGCGGGGGCCGCGGCGGGCTTGGCGGCCGGAGCCGGAGCCTGGGCGGGAGCGGGCACGGAGGCCGGAGCGGCAGGCGCGGCCTGTGCGGGGCCCCCCTGCGGCGCGGCGGGCGTGCTCTGCGTGGTGGGCGCCGGGGCGGTCGGGGTCTCCGACGCTCCGGGCTTGTAGTCGGCGAAGAAGTCCCACCAGGCACGATCGACCGAATTCGGGTCCTGGAGGTACTGCTGGTAGATCTCGTCGACGAGCCACTCATTGGCACCGAAGGCGGTCGCAGGGTTCTGGCCCTGCCCGCCTTGGTCGGTCGGGGAGCTCGGGGTACTGGGGGACTGAGACGACACGGCGGCAACCGCCCTCTTCCGCTTCACAAGGTGATGGACAGCGGAAATAAAGGCTACGCCTGTCCGGCCGGGAGGTGCAGGCCGGGCACTCCAACGTCGCGCAAGTCACACTTGACGAGGTGTTTCGGAGCCCTGAATGGCGGGAAACAACCGTGGTTTCGCGCGTGTCAGGGTACGGGAAAGCGCGAGCGCGGCCCCCTTCGACCGCACCCCTGTTCACGTCCTGCCCACGTACACGCAGAACGTGCCCTTCCGGTTCGAACCCTACGTCAATCTCTCGGTGGTCGACTGCCCGGAAGAGTGACTCTGATGCGGCAGCCGCGTGATGATTCGGCCACACCGATCCCGCCGCCGTGCAGATCCACCGCCCAGCGCGCGATCGCGAGCCCGAGCCCCGTCCCGCCGTCGCTGCCGGGCCCCTGCCGGCGCGACGCCGAGCCCCGGTTGAACCGCTGGAAGACCTTGTGCCGCTCCGCCTCGGGGATGCCGGGGCCCTCGTCCTCGACCTCCAGCTCCAGCGAGTCCGGACACGGGCCGCGCCGGGCCCGCACCGTGACCCGGCCGTGCGGCGGCGAGTGCTTCACCGCGTTGTCGATCAGGTTCGCCATGACCTGGTGCAGCCGCTCCACGTCCGCGTGGGCGACCAGATCGGTCGGCGAGACGTCCAGGTGCAGGTGGACGTCCGTGCGGTTGTGCAGCCCGGAGGTGGACGACAGGCCGCGCTGGGAGGCGGCCAGGTTCGCCTCCCGCAGCACCCCCGACAGGTACGGCCAGACCTCGAAGCGGGTCGTCCGCAGGGCGACGACACCGTTGTCGAGGCGGGACAGGTCGAGCAGCGTCTCCACCAGGCGGCCCAGCCGTTCGGTCTGTTTCAGGGCCGACCGCATCGTCTCCGGATCGGCCTCGGACACGCCGTCCACGACGTTCTCCAGGACGGCCCGGAGCGCGGCGATCGGGGTCCGCAGCTCGTGCGAGACGTTGGCCACCAGCTCCTTGCGGTGCCGGTCCACGGCCTCCAGGTCGTCCGCCATGCGGTTGATGGTGGAGGCGAGGTCGCCCAGCTCGTCCCGGCGGTCGGCGCCCCGCACCCGGCGCGAGAGGTCGCCGCGCGAGATCGCGCCCGCCACCGTGTTCATCTCGTCCAGCGGCGCCGTCAGGGACTGGGCCACGAACTGGGTGATCAGCAGGGTCGCGATCATCGCGAAGACCGTGATGTAGCGGAACTCGGTGGAGGTGCGGATCGCCACCAGGGCGAGGCCGGAGGTCAGCAGGACCGCCCCGACGACCAGCGCGCCCAGCTTGGTCTTGATCGAGACCGTGATCCTGCGGACCCGCCGCCCGCCACCCGGCTCCTCCGCCCGGTGCGACGCCTCCGCCCCTCTCGGCCCCTCCGGCCCGCGCCGGCTCACTGCGCCGGGGTCTCCAGCGCGTAACCGACGCCGTGGACCGTGCGGATGCGCTCGGCCCCGATCTTCCGGCGCAGCGCCTTGATGTGGCTGTCCACGGTCCGGGTGCCCGACGCGTCCGCCCAGTCCCACACCTCGGCGAGCAGCTGCTCGCGGGAGAGGACCGCGCGGGGGGTGCTCGCCAGACAGACGAGGAGGTCGAACTCGGTCGGGGTCAGGTGCACGTCCTCCGTCCGGACCCTGACCCGCCGCTGGGCGTGGTCGATCTCCAGCTCGCCCAGGCGCAGGATGCCGCCGCGCGGGGCGACCGCCGCGAGCGCGGCCCGCTCGACCCGGCGCAGCAGCACGTGCACCCGGGCGGCCAGCTCGCGCATCGAGAACGGCTTGGTCATGTAGTCGTCCGCGCCGACCCCGAGCCCGACCAGCATGTCGGTCTCGTCGTCGCGGGCGGTCAGCATGAGGACGGGCACGGGCCGCTGCGCCTGGACCCTGCGGCACACCTCCAGGCCGTCGAAGCCGGGCAGCATCACGTCCAGGACCATCAGGTCGGGCTGCCAGCTCTCGGCCGCCTCCACGGCGGCCGGGCCGTCGGCCGCGGTCTGGACGAGGAAGCCCTCGGCGCGCAGCCGGGCGGAGATCGCCTCCACTATCGTCGTGTCGTCCTCGACCACCAGGACGCGCCGCTGGGGCCCCGGAGTGGCCGCCGCACCGTGGTGAGTGGTGTGTGTCTGCTCCATTGCCCCGCCTCGCGTCGCCGATGTCGGTGAAGCAGCCTAGAGGTACCGGGGGCGTCCCGGCCATCCGGGCGTCAGGCGGGACGGACCGCGAGGTGGACCGCGTCCGGGACGCCCCGGGCAACGGGTACCTCTTCCGTCCGTACCCCGCTGAAACCGGCATTCCGCAAGGTTCCTTCGAAATCACCGGAGGGTCGCGCGGACCACACGGCGAGGATTCCGCCGGGGGCGAGGCGGGCCGCGCACACCGCCAACCCCTCGGCGGAGTACAGGGATCGGTTGTCCTCGGTCACCGTCCAGTCGGGGCCGTTGTCGATGTCCAGGCAGAGGGCGTCGTAGGTGTCGGTGGAGTGGTGGAGGTGGTCCACGAGGTCCGTGTGCAGGATCACGGTCCGGGGATCGGCGAGCGCGGCCCCGGAGATCGCGGCGAGCGGGCCCCGCCGGTGCCAGTCGATGATGGCCCCCTCGCGCTCGACGACCGTGATCCGGCCCCAGCGCGGGTCGGCGGTGGCGTGGGCGAGGGAGAAGCCGACGCCGAGGCCGCCGACGAGGACGGAGGCGCCGGCCCTGCGCTCCTCGGGCAGGGCGTCGAGGGCCGCGTCGATCAGGAGCCGCTCGGAGCGCCCGTCGGAGGTGTCCATCAGGAAGGTGCCGTTGGCGATGATCTCGTAGTGCTCGTCGCGGCGCCGCAGGACGACCTCTCCGTGGGGTCCTTCGCGGCGGTCGAGGGTCACGGGGCTGGGCATCGTCGGTCACTCCGCTCTCGTCGTCGGGCCGTCCCGCCGCCGTGGCGGACGGTCCGGGCCATCCTGGCCGGACACCCGCGACCGGGCCAAACCCGTTGACGGGAACGGGTGGTGGAGGTCCGCGCCCCTTCCCCGCCGAGGCCCTCCCGGAACCCCTCGACCCGGGCCCGGGTCGGCGCCCCGCACTCCCGGGCCGGGCCCGTGCCGGACGCCTCGGAGGGGACGTCCCGGAGCGGAACGCGGGGAGCGGCCCCCGGGCCGTCGCACACGGACCCGGGGGCCGCTCACGTCCTCGCGGTCCCGCTCCTCACGTGGGGGTACCGCCGCTCACGGGCTCGTCGGCGGGCCGCCTCCCGGAAGGGCGGCGAAGACGCGCCGGAGGGCGGGCGGGCGGTCGCCGTCGTCCGCGACGACGAGGCGGTGGCGGTACGTCACCCGGTACTGGAAGCCGTCGGCGACCGGCCTGCCGGTCGGCCGCGCCGGGACGAGGGCGTACGCGGGGTCCTCCAGGGCCGCGCGCAGCTCGGCGGTCTCGGCGGGGGTCTGCCGGCCGGTCCGGGGCGGCTTGGTGCCGGAGAGGACGGTCCAGCCGCCGTCCTGGCGCACGACGAGCTGGTTGCGCACGCCGGCGAAGCCGCCGGTGACGACCACCTCGACCAGGACCCGGCCCGGCCGGGAGTCGGACGGCGGGGCGCCCGGCTCCGTCGTGGCGCCGGGCGTGCCCGGGGTGTCCGACGTTCCTGACGTGCCCGGCGTGCTCGACGTGCCCGCCGGACCGGGCGATCCCGGCCCGGGAGGGGACCCGGAGCCGCAGCCGGTCGCGCCGCCCACCAGGACCGCCGCCAGCAGCAGGGCCCCGCACCACGTTCCCCGTACGCCTCGTCTCATGGGAGGAGCATGCCCCCGGGCGCGCCCGTCCGCAGCCGGAGCGCCCGGTTCCGCCCACCTGGCCGATCGGTCCGCCGGGGCGGCCCTCCCGTCGGGTGCCCTCCTCCCTCCGGACGGTTCCGGCGAGCGGTCCCCGGTGCTCCCGGCCCGGCGAGCCGGGCCGTCGGGGGAGGGGGCCGCCCGGCCGCCCGCGCCGGTGCGATGGCCGTCATGCCCCTCGAGGCATGACGCCGAGCGGAGGCGACGCGCGCCCCCGTTCGTTCGCTCGGAGCGAACAAAGTGCCGGGAACATCTCCGGGCTCACGAGCATTGAGTCAGTACAGCTCAACTTCACTGCCGAAAGGGAGATCATGGCTTCTGAGTCCATGGCGTCCGTGCCGCTCACTCTGCCCGTGCTGCCGCTCGACGACGAGGTCGTGCTGCCCGGAATGGTGGTGCCGCTGGACCTGTCCGACAGCGAGGTACGGGCCGCCGTCGAGGCCGCCCAGGCCGCCGCGCGTCCCGGGGAGGGGAAGCCGCGGGTGCTCCTCGTGCCCCGCGTCGACGGCACCTACGCCGGGACCGGCGTGCTCGGCACCGTCGAGCAGGTCGGACGCCTGTCGGACGGCGACCCCGGCGCGCTCGTGCGCGGTCGCGGCCGCGTCCGCATCGGTGCCGGTACGACCGGTCCCGGCGCCGCCCTGTGGGTCGAGGGGACCGTCGTCGAGGAGACCCTGCCTGACCCGCTGCCCGGCGCCGTGACCGAGCTGGTCAAGGAGTACAAGGCGCTGGCCACCAGCTGGCTCAAGAAGCGCGGCGCCTGGCAGGTCGTGGACCGGGTCCAGCAGATCGAGGGCGTCGGCGCCCTCGCCGACAACTCCGGGTACTCGCCCTTCCTCACCGTCGCGCAGCGGGTCGAGCTCCTGGAGACCGCCGACCCGGTCGCCCGTCTCCGCCTCGCCACCGCCCAGCTCCGCGAGCACCTCGCCGAGCAGGACGTCGCCGAGACCATCGCCAAGGACGTCCAGGAGGGCGTCGACAAGCAGCAGCGCGAGTTCCTGCTCCGCCGCCAGCTCGAAGCCGTCCGCAAGGAGCTGCGCGAGCTCAACGGCGAGTCGGAGGGCGACGAGTCCGACGACTACCGCGCCCGCGTGGAGGCCGCCGACCTGCCCGAGAAGGTGCGGGAGGCCGCCCTCAAGGAGGTCGAGAAGCTGGAGCGGGCCAGCGACCAGTCCCCCGAGGGCTCGTGGATCCGCACCTGGCTCGACACCGTCCTCGAACTGCCCTGGAACGAGCGCACCGAGGACCGGTACGACATCAGGGGCGCCCGCGAGGTCCTGGACGCCGAGCACGCGGGCCTGGACGACGTGAAGGAGCGGATCACCGAGTACCTGGCGGTGCGCAAGCGGCGCGCCGAGCGCGGGCTCGGTGTGGTCGGCGGGCGCCGCGGCGGGGCCGTCCTGGCCCTCGTCGGTCCGCCCGGCGTCGGCAAGACCTCCCTCGGCGAGTCGGTCGCGCACGCGATGGGCCGCGAGTTCGTCCGCGTCGCCCTCGGCGGCGTGCGGGACGAGGCGGAGATCCGCGGCCACCGCCGCACCTACGTCGGCGCCCTGCCCGGCCGGATCGTCCGCGCCATCAAGGAGGCCGGGTCCATGAACCCGGTGGTCCTCCTGGACGAGATCGACAAGGTCGGCTCCGACTTCCGCGGCGACCCCGCGGCGGCCCTCCTCGAAGTCCTCGACCCGGCGCAGAACCACACCTTCCGCGACCACTACCTGGAGGTCGAGCTCGACCTCTCCGACGTGGTCTTCCTGGCCACCGCGAACGTCCTGGAGTCCATTCCGGAGGCCCTGCTCGACCGGATGGAGCTGGTGAGGCTCGACGGCTACACCGAGGACGAGAAGATCGTCATCGCCCGCGACCACCTGCTGCCCCGGCAGCTGGAGCGGGCCGGTCTGGAACCCGGCGAGGTCGTCCTCGAAGAGGCGTCCCTGCGGAAGCTGGCCGGCGAGTACACCCGCGAGGCGGGCGTCCGCACCCTGGAGCGGTCCGTCTCCCGGCTGCTGCGGAAGGTCGCGGCCCAGCACGAACTGGGCAGCCGCGAACTGCCGTTCACGATCCGGCCGGAGGACCTGCGGGAGCTGATCGGGCGTCCGCACCACGTCCCGGAGTCGGCACAGGACCCGGCGGAGCGCCGGACGTCCGTGCCGGGCGTCGCCACCGGGCTCGCGGTGACCGGCGCGGGCGGCGACGTCCTCTTCGTGGAGGCGTCCCTGGCCGACCCGGAGACCGGCGCCGCCGGCCTCACCCTCACCGGACAGCTGGGCGACGTGATGAAGGAGTCGGCGCAGATCGCGCTCTCCTTCCTCCGCTCGCACGGCGCGGAGCTGGAACTGCCCGTCACCGGTCTCAAGGACCGGGGCGTGCACATCCACTTCCCGGCGGGCGCGGTCCCCAAGGACGGCCCGAGCGCGGGCATCACCATGACGACCGCCCTCGCCTCCCTGCTGAGCGGCCGGCTCGTCCGCACGGACGTGGCCATGACCGGCGAGGTCTCCCTCACCGGCCGGGTCCTCCCGATCGGCGGCGTGAAGCAGAAGCTGCTCGCCGCGCACCGGGCGGGCATCACGACGGTCGTGATCCCCAAGCGGAACGAGGCCGACCTGGACGACGTCCCGGCCGAGGTCCTGGAGAAGCTGGAGGTCCACCCGGTGACGGACGTCCGGCAGGTCCTGGAGATCGCCCTCGCCCCGGCGGAGGTGCCGGTGGGCGTGGCTGCCTGATCCCGGCCGCGGCCCTCCCGTCGCGCGTCCTTCCCCGCGGTGAGCGGGGTGTTCCCTCCGGGGGCACCCCGCTCCGGCGTGCCCGGGGCCGTTCCGGACACCGGTTCCCGGTGTCCGTCCGTGCTGTCATGCTCGTACCCATGAACGAAGACGCCTTCTGGGCCCTCATCGACGAGCTGAGCCGCCGCCCCGGTCACCGGGACGAGCAGCTGGACTGGCTGGAGGGGGAATTGACGCGGCGCCCGGCCGCCGGGGCCGTGGCGTTCCAGGTGCGCCTGGAGAGGGCGTGCGACGCCGCCGGCACGCGTGCGGTGCGGGCCGCGGCGGACAGGATCGAGGGCGGCCTCTGCACCGACGACGGCTTCCACTACTTCACGCTCTGGCTGGTGGGCCAGGGCCGGAAGGTGTACGAGTCGGTGCTCGCCGACCCGGACGCGCTGGCCGACGTGCCCGGCGTGCGGGCCCTCGTGGGACGGCACCACCAGGAGTGGGGCGACGACGAGTGGCCCGAGTGGGAGGAGCTCGACTACGTCGCCCAGGACGCGTACGACGAGCTGACCGGCCGGACGGACGACGACGGGGAGGCGTTCCTCGACGCCGTCGAGGAGGCGGCCGGGATCGTCGACGAGGAGGAGGGGGAGGCGGAGGAGGACGAGGAGCGCGGGGCGTTCCGGCCGGAGGGACGGGCCCTGCCCCGGCTCACCGCCCTCTTCCCGCCCGGTCCGTCCGCCTCCTGAGGCGTGCCCGGCCGCGTTCCCCGGCGCCGGGGAACGCGGCCGGGCACGGGGAACGCCGCGCGGGCGCACGGCCCGCCGTACGTGAGGGGCTCAACCGTTCGCGAGCGCCTGCACGCGCGAGAGGTCCCCGTTGAAGTGGTTGTGGTCGCCGACCGTCGGGCCGGACGAGGTGTACTGCCACATCGTGTAGTACAGCCACCCCGCCGGGAGTTCGCCCACCGTCGACGCGTACCGCGCGATCCACAGCGGGTTGGCCGCGGCGAAGCCGGAGTAGTTGCCGGTGCACTGGGTCCACCAGCTCGTCGCCGTGTAGATGACGGCGTCCCGTCCGGTGCGGGCCTTGTACCGGCCCAGGAAGTCGCGGATCCAGGCCACCATCCCGGCCTGGGTCTTGCCGTAGCAGGCCGCGCCGTACGGGTTCCACTCGATGTCGAGCACGCCCGGCAGGGTCTTGCCGTCCTTCGACCAGCCGCCGCCGTTGTTGACGAAGTAGTCGGCCTGGGCCGCGCCGGTCGTCGTGTCCGGGGTGGCGAAGTGGTACGAGCCCCGGATCATGCCGATGTTGTACGAGCCGTTGTACTGCTGCGTGAAGTAGGTGTTCTTGTAGTAGGTGCCCTCCGTCGCCTTGACGTAGGCCCATCGGACGCCGCTGTTCCACAGCGTGGACCAGGCGACGTTCCCCTGGTGGCCGGAGACGTCCACGCCTTCTGTCTGGACGGCCTGGACGGCCTGGACGGACGTGCCGGCGGGCGCGCCGTCGCGCCCGTCGTGTGCGAGGACGCCCATGCCCATGCTCGCGGTGCCGCGGGCGGGGACCCGCCGGGCGTCCGGGTCGGGGGCGGCCCCGGCGGAGCCCGCGAGGGGGGCGAGGAGGGCGAGTGCCGCGAGGGCGGCGCCGATGAGGGTCGTTCCGGATCTGTGCACACGCATCGCGTGCCTCCGAAAGGCTCGTGGGGAGACGGCAGGGGAGGACAAGTCCTGGTGTGGACATGTCATGGGGGGTGCCGGGAACGACGCTACGCACGTAGAACCGCTCGTGGAAGGGGAGCCGGTCACCGCCGTTGGTCTACGCCTGCGAAATACTGAAAGAGCTGCGGAAACGGCCGCGCCCGGAAGAAACTTTCAGCGGCCGGAAAGCGGCCGGTGCGGCGACGGCGCGCCACAGAGGACACGCGGAAGGTGCTGACGTGCGCGAAAGCGGAACGGGAAGTGAAGGCGGGCCCGCCCCGGCGGCCGTGGACCGGGAGTTCCTGGCCCTCGAACGCGAACTCGCGGTCTTCCTGCGCCGCGCCCGTGCCCAGTCGGGCGAGATGGCCCGTGAGGTCCACCCCGAACTGGAACCCGCCGCCTACGGCCTCTTCGTCCGCCTCGACGACGCCGGACCCCAGCGGGCCACCGAACTCGCCGGGTACTTCGGCGTCGGCAAGGCGACCATGAGCCGCCAGCTGCGCGCCCTCGAAGACCTCGGACTCGTCGCCCGCGACCCCGACCCCGCCGACGGCCGCGCCTCGCTCGTCCGCCTCACCGAGGAGGGCCGCAACCGCTTCCGCCGCGTCCGCGATGCCCGGCGCGAACGCTACGTCCGCAAGCTCGCGGACTGGGACCGCGCCGAGGTCGCCGAACTGGCCCGGCTCCTGAACCACTTCAACGTGCGCGCGGAGGGCTGAGGGCGGGACGGCGTGCGGACCGGTTCCTCCCCGGGGTGGCGCCGGGAGCCGGGGCCGACCCGGGGCCGGGGGACCCGGACCGCCGCCGCCCGCCCGCGCGCCGGGGGGGCTCCCCGTACGCCGCGGGCCCGCCTCACGCCAGGATCCCCCGTACGCCGCGGGCCCCCTCACGCCAAGGTCCCCCCGTACGCCGCGAGTTCCACGTACGCCGCCGTCGCGTCGTCGTGCGTCTTCCGGCGCCGCACGCCGCCCGCCCGCGCCTCCTCGGCCTCCCGCTCCCGCACCCGGCGGAGCAGGCCGAGCGGACCCTCCGTCCGCAGGATCCCGAAGCAGTCCGTCCAGTCGCCCTCGCCGAACAGGTCCACCCAGCGGCTCGCCCCGTCCGTGAGGGCCGCCAGGGCCCGCACCCCCGCGCGCGGGGTCGTCCCGGTCACCGCGAGGTCCGCGACCGCGGGATCGGCCGCCGCCGTGAAGAAACCGCCCTCCCGGTTCCGCAGCCGGTCCGTCGCCGTCACGGAGCGCAGCACCTCGGCCGGCACCCGGTCGAGCCGGTCGTCGAGCACCGCCCGCACCGTCCCGTCCGGCCGCTCCAGGAGGAGCACCGAATCGGAGAGGACGAGGTGTTCGACCACCGCCCCGTCCCAGCGGACCAGCACGACGGTTGCCTGAGGCGTCCTTACGTGAGAAAGGTCACAGGTGCCCCCGTGGGCCTCCGCGGTGCGCCGGATTGCCCGCGAGAGAATCTCGGACAGGGGCACGTCGGGACGGGAAGCGGACAGTTCGGTCAAAGCCCCGCCGAGGCGGGCGGTGAACCACGGCACGGTGTGCACACAACCGTCATCACCGGCGGGCGGCGTGACGCCGTCGAGCAGGACGAGCGTCCCCCCGGCCCCCGACGCGGGCAGGGCGGTGGCCACCCAGTCCTCGTTGGGGCGTTCGGGACTGCCGGGAAAAGAGGCGACGTCGCTGCGCATGGCGCCCAGTCTGCCCGCCCCGGCGCGCTCCTTCACGGAACCTGCAAATGACGGAAAATGGCCTGTACCAGAGGCGGGGGAGCGGTGTGCGGAGCGGAACGGAAGGTTCTGCGGACCTGCGGGCGGGCATCCTGCCAAAGGCCGCCCGGAAGATCCAACCGGGGGCCGTCGGAGGCCCCCGGGGACCGTCCGGAGGAGTTGTTCGCCAACTCGGGAGTGTTGTTCACTCGTTCGGGTGGCGGAGCGGCCGATGCCCGCCCCCTTCCCGAAAGCGCTGGAATGGTCGGAAGCCGTAACAGGGGTGGGGGCGCTCCATGTGACCGGCCGTCACCTCTGCTTTGTGGGTGGACGAGTCAAGAATGCGAGCACCGGTGCAGATGAAGCGGCCTCGGAGCAAGAACGGCGCGCAGGGCCGGATCCCCGGCACACCGCCGTCCCCGAACGGCGCCGCCGAGGCACCCGCGGGGGGCTCCGCCGAGCCCGTCGCCGGTCCTTCCGCGCCGCCCGACCCGGCAGGACCCGCGGGCCGCTCCAAGCGCGTCCGCAACCGCCTCGTCGCCGGGGTCGCCCTCGTGGGCGTCGCCGTCCTCGCCGCCGGCGCCCCCGCGATCCTCACCGCCTCCGCCGAGCTGACCGACTCCCAGCGCCTGGTCACCCTCGCCGAACTCGACCGGCAGGCCGTCACCCTCGCCCACTCGCTCGCCGACGAGCGTGACGAGGTCGTCGCGTACATCGCCGCGGGCCGTGACGCCCAGACCGGCGAGACCAGGAAGAAGCGCCAGGTCACCAGCGTGCGCTCCACCCGGGTCGACCGGCAGATCGACGAGATCCGCCCCACCGCCTCCCCCGAGCTCCGCCGCGACCTCGCCGGGGTCCCCTCCCTGCGCCGTGCCGCCCTCACCGGCAAGGGCACGGCCCTGGAGGCCCACAAGGCGTACTCCGACGTCGTCGACAAGCTCCTGGCCCTCGCCGACGAGCTGGCCGACCGCACCCCGGCCCGCGCCGCCGACACCACGCTCACCGGGGCCACCCGCGCCCCCGCCGCCCTCGGCCGCGCCGTCGAGCAGGCGTCCGCCACCCGCGGCCTGCTCGTCGCCGCCCTCTCCGTGCCGCAGCCCGCGCCCACCGGCGAGACCCGCTACGACCCCACGACCGGCACCGACGTGCCCGAGGAACCGGCGGGCGCGGCGGAGGCCGACCGGGCCCGCGACCGCCTCACCGCCGCGGCCCAGCAGGCGCGCGTCCGCGAACTCGCCGCCCTCGGCGACTTCGACCAGGCCGCCGGCTCCGCCGCCCGCGACTCCCTCGCCGGCACCGTCGCCGGCCCCGACGTCAAGAACGCCGAACGGTCGCTCGCCTCCCTCACCGACCAGCCCCGGCTGACCACCGCCGAGCGCAGGACCGACCCGGCCGCCCTGGAGGCCACCCTCTCCGCCCGCGTCGAGCAGATGCGCGGCGTCGAGTCCACCCTCGCCGCCCAGCGGGTCGAACGCCTCGCCGCGCTCCGCGACGACGACGTCACCGCCCTGGAGCTGCGCCTCGCCCTCCTCGGCGGCTGCCTCCTCTTCGCCGTCGGCGTCTCCACCTACGTCGCCCGCTCCCTCACCCGGCCGCTCGCCGCGCTGCGCATCGGCGCCGCCCGGCTCGCCGCCGCCCCCGCGCCGCACACCGAGGAACCGGTCCGCTTCACCGGACGCAACGACGAGTTCGCCCAGGCCGTCCGCTCCCTCAACACCCTGCACGCCCGGCTCTCGGACCTCGCCGCGCACACCGACCGCCTCGCCGACGAGCGGGCGGGCCTGGCCGCCGCCAAGGAGACCCTGGCCGCCGACCTCGCCGCCCAGCGCGCCGAACTCCAGGGCCGGGTCGCCCTCCTCACCGCCGACCTCGAACGGCTCCGCGACTCCGTCGGGCACACCTTCGTCAACCTCTCCCTGCGCAACCTCGGCCTGGTCGAGCGGCAGCTCGGCGTCATCGAGAAGCTGGAGGAGCGCGAGCAGGACCCGGACCGCCTCGGCACCCTCTTCAAGCTCGACCACATGGCGACCGTCATGCGCCGCCACAGCGAGAACCTCCTCGTCCTCGCCGGCCACGAGCACGTCCACGGCCACGCCGGGCCCGTCCCGCTGGTCGACGTGCTGCGCGCCGCCGTCAGCGAGATCGAGCGGTACGAGCGGGTCACCATCCAGTCCCTGCCGCCGCACACCCAGGTCGCCGGCTTCGCCGCGGACGACCTGAGCCACCTGATCGCGGAACTCCTGGAGAACGCGACCTCCTTCTCGCCGCCCGACGCCGAGGTCCAGCTCTCCGGCTGGCTCCTGGAGACCGGCGAGGTGATGCTCTCCGTGCAGGACACGGGCATCGGCATGACCCCCACCCGCTCCGCCGAGCTGAACGCGCGCCTGGCCGGGGCCGACCCGGAGGCGTTCGAGGGCGAAGGACTCGGCATGCGGGTCGTCTCCCTGCTCGCCGCCCGCCACGGCATCCGCGTCGAACTGCGCGAGCAGCAGCCGGGCGGCACGACGGCCGTCGTGGTCCTGCCGCCGTCCCTGCTGCCCACCGCACCGCCCGCGGCCGTCCCGGAGCCCGTACGGGCCGGGGGCACGGCTCCCGCGCTCCAGCTGCCCGGCTCGGTCGCGGAGGCCAACTCCAACACCCTGCCGTCCCGTACCCGCGACCCCCTCGTGGAAGCGGCGGAGCGGTCGCTCTCGGAGGCGGAGCGGGAGCGGACCCCGCAGCCCGCTCCGGAGGAGGCGCACGCCCCGGAGGCCGCGCCCCGGAACCACTCCATCCCTCTCGGCGAGTCCCTCTCCGAGACCACCCTCCAGGTCCGGCTGCCCCCTCCGCAGCCGGAGCCGGACGCCCACGAGCGCGCGGCCGAGCAGGCCACCGCTCCCGAAGCCCCGGCGGCGGCCCGGCCCACCGCACCGCCGGCCGGCGGTGCGCCCGTCCCGGCCCCGACAGCCGATGTACCGGCCCCGACCGCCGACGTACCGGCCCCGACCGCCGACGCCCCGGAACCGGCCCCCGGCGGCCCGGCCCGGGACCAGCACGTCTCCGACCGGCCCGTTCCCGACCGGACCGCCCCCGACCAGGCCGTCCCCGGCCCGCGCCCCGCGCAGTGGGAGCGGGTCACCGACAAGGGCCTGCCCAAGCGCACCCCCCAGGTGGTGCGCCAGGCCGGTCCCGCCACCACCCCCCGCAAGGGCGGCGTGGACGCCGAGGCCCTGCGCCGCAGGCTCGGCGGCTTCCACCGGGGAGCGGAGGCCGGGCGCCGCGACGTCGAGGCGGAGGTGGGCACGGGACGGACGGAGAACGCACCACCCGCACGTACAGAGGAGAAGACGGGGGACACAGTCGAGGAGGCACGCAGTTGACCGCGACGGGAACGTTCGGACTGAGTACGGAAGCCCGCAACCTGCAATGGCTGCTGGGGAATCTGGTCGAGGAGGTGCCGGGGGTCCGGTCGGTGGCCGTCGTCTCCTCGGACGGCCTCATGCTGCTCTCGTCGGACCCGGCCACCGGGCAGGGCGCCACGGCCGAGGAAGGGGCCGGCCGCTCCGGGGGGCCGCGCGGCTCCAGCGCCGACCTGGCCACCATCGTCTCCGGCATCGGCAGCCTCACCATCGGCGCCGCCCGCCTGATGGACGGCGGCGGCGTCAAGCAGACCATGGTGGCGATGGACGGGGGCAGCGTCTTCGTCATGTCGATCAGCGACGGCTCCCTGCTCGGCGTGCACGCCGAGCCCGACTGCGACATGAGCGTCGTGGCGTACCACATGGCGCTCTTCGTGGGCCGCGCCGGTCACGTCCTCACCCCCGAAGTCCGCAGCGAGCTGCGCAAGTCGATGGAGAGCGCCCAGTGACGTCCGTTTCCTCGGTTTCCGCGGCCCGCTCCTCCTTCAAGCTGCCGGTACGGGGAGACGGGCGCCGCCCCGCGCGCGTGCGTCCCTACTCGCTGACCGGCGGCCGTACCCGCTTCGGCCACGTCCTGCTGGTCGAGACCTTCGTGGCGGCGCTCGAAGCGCCCGCCGCGCGCAAGGTCCTGACGGACGGCGGGCCCGGCGCCCGCGGTCTGATGCCGGAGATGCGGGCCATCGTCGAGATCTGCCGCCGGATGCGGACGGTCGCGGAGATCTCGGCGCTCCTGAAGATGCCTCTGGGGGTCGTCCGGGTCCTCCTCAGCGACCTGGCCGACCAGGGAAAGATCCGTGTGTACGGGACCGGTCACGACACCGGCCGGCCCGACCGCGCGCTCCTCGAAAGGGTGCTGAGTGGACTCCGTCGTCTCTGACGCCTCCGCCGTCTCCGAATCGCCGGCGGTCACCGGCGTCCCCGCGCAGCCCCAGGCCGCCCCGACCGGACGGACGGCCCCGGAGGCGTCCGTCCCCGACGCGGTCCCCGAGGACGGCGCGCAGGACTGGCAGCTCGACCACACCCGGGCCCCGATCGCGACGAAGATCGTGGTCGCGGGCGGCTTCGGCGTGGGCAAGACCACCTTCGTCCGCGCGGTCTCGGAGATCACCCCGCTCCAGACCGAGGCCCTGATGACCCGGGCGAGCGAGGACACCGACGACCTCACCGCCACGCCGGACAAGCTCACCACCACGGTGGCGATGGACTTCGGCCGGATCACGCTCGACAACGACCTGGTGCTCTACGTCTTCGGCACGCCGGGACAGCAGCGCTTCTGGTTCATGTGGGACGACCTGGTGCGCGGCGCGATCGGCGCGGTCGTGCTCGCCGACACCCGGCGGCTCACCGACTGCTTCCCGGCCCTCGACTACTTCGAGAGCTGCGGCCTCCCGTACGTCGTGGCGGTCAACCACTTCGAGGGCAGCGAGCTGTTCGAGGCGGAGGACGTCAGGGAGGCGCTGACCGTGCCCCCGCACGTCCCCGTGGTGATCATGGACGCGCGCAAGCGCTACAGCGTCGTCGAGACCCTGCTCGCCATGGTCGCGCACGCGCTCGAAGCCACCCCCGAGTAACCCCCCGTCACGCCAGGAGCACCACCCATGCGGAAGATACTCATAGTCGGGGCCGGACAGTCCGGCCTCCAGCTCGCCCTCGGCCTCCAGTCGCGGGGGTACGAGGTCACCCTCATGTCGAACCGGACGGCGGACGAGGTCCGTTCCGGCCGGGTCATGTCCACCCAGTGCATGTTCGACACCGCCCTCCAGCACGAGCGGGACCTCGGGCTCAACTTCTGGGAGACCCAGGCCCCCCGGATCGAGGGCCTCGGCGTCTCCGTCGCCGCCCCCGACTCCACCCGCGCGATCGACTGGGTCGGCCGCCTCCGCGGGTTCGCCCAGTCCGTCGACCAGCGGGTGAAGATGGCCGGCTGGATGGAGACCTTCGCCCAGCGCGGCGGCCAGCTCGTCATCCACGGCGCGGCCGTCGGGGACCTCGACTACTTCTCCCGCAACTACGACCTGGTGCTCGTCGCGGCCGGCAAGGGCGAGCTGGTCTCCATGTTCGAGCGGGACGCCTCCCGTTCCCCGTACGCCGAGCCGCAGCGGGCGCTCGCCGTCGCGTACGTCCACGGCCTCGGGCCCCGCCCCGAGCACCCCGACTTCGACGCGGTTCGCTGCAACGTCGTCCCGGGCGTCGGCGAGCTGTTCGTCATGCCGACCCTGACGACCGGCGGCCGGGCCGACATCCTCTTCTGGGAGGGCGTCCCGGGCGGCCCGCTCGACGTCTTCAAGGGCGTCAAGGACCCCTCCGAGCACCTGGCGCTGACGCTGGAGCTGATGGAGCGGTTCACGCCGTGGGAGTACGCGCGCGCCACGAAGGTCGAACTGACCGACGCGGGCGGCACCCTCGCCGGCCGGTACGCGCCGACCGTCCGCAACCCGGTCGGCCGGCTCCCCGGCGGCGGCCTGGTCCTCGGCGTCGCGGACGTCGTGGTCGCCAACGACCCGGTCACCGGCCAGGGCTCCAACTCGGCCTCCAAGTGCGCGGCCGCGTACCTCGCCGCGATCGTCGAGCGCGGCGAGGAGCCCTTCGACGAGGAGTGGATGCGCTCCGCCTTCGACCGCTACTGGCAGACGGCGCGGCACGTCACCAAGTGGACGAACGCGATGCTGGCCCCGCCGCCGGAGCACGTCCTGAACCTGCTCGGCGCGGCCGGACAGCTCCAGCCGGTCGCGGACCGCTTCGCCAACGGCTTCGACGACCCGTCCGACTTCGAGAACTTCTTCTTCGACCCGGAGAAGGCGGACGCGTACCTGGCCTCGGTCGCCGGGAGCTGACGGAGGAACGGACCGGGCCGCCGCCACGACCGGTTTTCGGCGGTCGTGGCGGCGGCCCGGTCCGTTCGGCCGTGCGGGCATGTCCTTCGACCGGGCGCGTCACCCCCGGTCGAAGCCCGCGTCCCCGCCGTCCTTCGCGCCCTCCGGCAGCTCGGGCGGGACGTACGAGGTCAAGGCGGTGCCGTCCGGGTCCGGACGCACGGCGCCGAGCAGCGGGTTCGCCGCGACGGGGGAGACCTTCACCTTCGCGCCGGGGCGCGGCGCCTGCACCACCAGGCCCCCGCCGAGGTAGAGCGCCACGTGCGTGGCGCCCGGGAAGTAGACCACCAGGTCCCCGGGCCGCAGCTCCGGCAGCGGCACCCGGGGGAGCGTCGCCCACTGCTCCTGGCTGGTCCGGGGGATCTCCCGGCCCGCCGCCGCCCACGCCCGCTGCGTCAGCCCCGAGCAGTCGTACGCGTCCGGTCCCTCGGCCCCCCACTCGTACGGCTTGCCGAGCTGTTCCACCGCGAACCGCAGGGCCTCCGCGCCCGCCCGGGACGGGGTGCGGCGGCCGTCCAGGACCCCGGAGCCGAGCAGTTCGCGCTGCGCGCCGGCGGTCTGCGCGCGCTCCAGCTCGGTGAGCCGGGTGAGCTGTCCCCGCGAGAGCCCGGCCAGCAGCTTCTCGACCTCCGCCAGCCTCGTCCGCACCTCGTCGCGCCGGGTCCGCCGCTCGGCCGCGAGGCGCTGTTGCCGGCCGAGGGCCTCGCGGGAGGCGCCGGCGAGGGCGTCGGCCTGCTTGGCGGCCCCTTCGAGCCGGGAGACGACGGTGGCCCGGCTCCGTCCGGCGCGGGCCACCAGCCTTCCCCGGTCCAGGGCCGACCCGGGGTCCGGCGCGAAGAGCACCTCCAGGTACGAGGAGAGCTCCGTCCTCCCCCGGTACTGCTCCCGGGCGATCCGCCCGGCCTCGGCCCGGCCCCGGGCGAGGTCGGCCCGCGCGGCGGCGAGCCGGGCCGTGACCTCGCGCGTGTCCGAGGTCTGGCGCTTCAGCGCCTCCTCGGCGGCGTTGTACCGCTCGGTGGCCTCCTCCGCCTGCCGGTAGAGCGTGCGCAGCCGGGTGAGAAGGGTGGCGACCGAGGTGCCGCCGGAGGGCGGGAGCGCGGCGGCGTCGTCGGGGGGGAGCGTTTCGTTGGAACCTGCGGAACCGGCGGGGCGGGCCGGAGCGACCGGGTCGGTGGCGTCCGGGGCGCTCGCGGTGTCCGGGGCGTCCGCCGGCTCCGTCGTGACCGGTGCTCCGGTGTCCTGGGGGGTCCCCGGGGACGTGACCGGGTCCACCGGCCCCACCGGTTCGAGCGCCGGGTCCGCCCAGGCGATCGGGGCCTCCATCGGAGGCTCCACGGGCGGGTCCACCGGCCGCCCGGCCGCCGGGGCCGTCCCCGCGAGCGCCGTCACCGCGGCGAGCGCTCCCGTACAGACCGTGCGCAGCAGCCTTCCTGACACGTCACCACCTCCAGGGGGATGATGACGGTTCATTCCATGCGATTACCGTACGGATGGGGGCGCGTCCGGCGTCCTCACCCGGTCGGCCCCGTCCCTTCCGCCCCGCCGTCCGGCTTCGACCACGGCCACTTCAGCTCGCGCCGCTCGCGTCCTCCGGGGGCGTACACGTAGACCCAGCCGCGCCGGAGTCCGAGCCGCTTCGTGTGACCGGCGGGCTCGCGCAGGTACGCGTACACCCTCGGCGGGTGTCCGTCGTGCGCCGGGACCGGGACCTCGTACCACTTCGGCGGGTGGCCGGTCGGGCCGAGCAGGATCGGCAGGACCCGGCCGTCCAGGGGCCCGCCGCGGAAGGGGGTGTTCTCGCTTCTCACCCCTCCAGTCTCCCCCGCCGGACCGGTGCGCGGCGGCCGGACCCGGGGCGGCCCGTCCCGGGTCCGGCCTGTTCCGGGGCGGGGCCGGGCGTGCGGCGCCCCCGGTCACAGCAGGTGGGCCGCCTCGCCCACCACCGGAATCAGCCGGTGCGCCAGGGCCGCCACCGGTCCTCCGGGCCTCTCCTGGGCGAGGAGCCGTCCGACGACCCTCCTCGTCTCCTCGTCGCCCGCCCCCGTCACGGTGAGCAGGGCGACCAGGTGGTCCACCATCCAGTCGCGCAGCTCCGCCGCCGGCGGCCGCCTCCCCCCGCCGAGCCAGATGAGCGAGGCGGCCTCCACGGCGGCGATCCACGTCCGGACCAGCATGTCGAGCCGGAGGCCCGGTCGCTCCACCCCCAGGTGGAGGAGGATCTGCTCGGCGGCGGCCCGCCGCACCTCGTCCACGATCGCGGAGGTCTGCGGGGTCTCCACCACGCTGCCGCCGCGCAGCAGGGCGCTGAACCCGGCGCCGTGCCCCTCCACGAAGAGCAGGTACCGGTCGAGCACCCGGCCGAGCCGCTCCATCGGCGGCCCGGCGAGCGGTTCGGCGAAACAGCGGTTCAGGGCTTCGGCGGAGGAGCGCAGGGCGGCCTCGTACAGCTGCTGCTTCCCGCCGGGGAAGTAGCGGTAGACGAGCGGCCGCGAGACGCCGGCCGCCCCGGCGACGTCGTCCAGGGAGACGTCCTCCGGCGTCCGGTGGGCGAAGAGCCCCAGGGCCGCTTCGATGAGCTGACCGCGCCGCTGCTCGACGCTGAGCCTGCGGTACGCGGGGGTGGCGGGGCTCGTCATGCCCGCAGCGTAACGGCGGATCGTCCGGCGGTGTGCCCCGTGCGCGGGTTCCGGTCGTATCGGACCGAGAACCGCCGCACTCCCTCCCCTTACCCTGGGTAACCGCATGTCGGAACGGGTGTGACACCGGTCGGCAAACACCCGTGCGTGACCTGTTGACGGGCCGTCACCTCCGTGTGAGCCTGCTGGGGACGGACGGAAGCAGGCCGGAAGAAGGAGCCGTCGGTGTCGACGCACGACCTCTATGTGAACGCCCCCGCCGAAGCCGTCCGGGACGTGCCCGCCGCCGGCGCCGCCCGCTTCACCTGGGACTACGACGACGGCCGCGACCGCCTCCTCGCCCTCTACCAGAAGGGCAAGGACAAGCAGTGGGACGGCGCCACCCGCATCGACTGGGACCTGGAGGTCGACCCGTACGACCCGCTCGGCACCCCGGACGAGGTCCTGGACCTCCACGGCACCCGTCACTGGGCGCGGATGACCGAGAAGGACAAGGGCGAACTGCGCCGGCACTACTGCTCCTGGCAGTTCAGCCAGTTCCTCCACGGCGAACAGGGCGCGATGATCTGCGCCGCCCGGATCGTGGAGTCCGCCCCCGACCTCGACGCCAAGTTCTACTCGGCCACCCAGACCATGGACGAGGCCCGGCACGCCGAGATCTACGGCCGCTTCCTCCACGAGAAGATCGGCATGCTCTACCCGATCGACGACAACCTCCAGGGCCTCCTCGACGACACCCTGCGCGACTCCCGCTGGGACATGCCCTACCTCGGCATGCAGGTCCTCATCGAAGGGCTCGCCCTCGCCGCCTTCGGCATGATCCGCGACACCACCGACAAGCCGCTGCCGAAGCAGATCCTCGCGTACGTGATGCAGGACGAGGCCCGGCACGTGGCCTTCGGGCGGATGGCTCTGCGCGATCACTACCGGCAGCTCTCGGACGCCGAACTGCGCGAGCGCGAGGAGTTCGTCATCGAGGGCTGCCACCTCATGCGCGACCGGCTGAAGCCCCTCGACGTCCTGGAGAACTTCGGCGTCCCGCGCCAGGAGGCCCGGGAGCTGACCGAGCGCAGCGAGTTCCTCCGGCTCTTCCGCAAGCTCCTCTTCAGCCGGATCGTCCCCTGCGTCAAGGACATCGGCCTCTGGGGCCCCCGCCTCCAGAAGGCGTACGTGGACATGGGCGTCTTCGACCTCGGCGACTCCAGCCTGGACCTGCTGATGACCCAGGACGAGGAGGCCGCGGAACGCCTCGACGCGGAACGCTTCGCGGCGGAGGAGCGGGCCCGGGCGGCGGAGGTGACGGCCGCGATCGCGGAGGGGGCGGCGGAGTAGGCCCCCCGGCCCCGGACTCCCGGACCCGGTCCTCCGGCCCTGGCCCCTCGGCCCCGGACTCCCGGACCCGGCCCCGGACCCCCGGCCCCGGACCCCCGGCCCCGGCCTCGGGCCCCGGTCTCGAACCCCCGTCCCCCGCCCCTACCCGCCCCGCCGTTCCGCGGCCTCCAGCCGCAGCGCCTCCTCCATCACCGTCCTCGCGATCGGCGCCGCGTTCCCGCCCCCGCTGATGTCCGTACGGGCGGCCTCCGCGTCCTCGACGACCACCGCCACCGCCACCGCCGGCCGCGCGGAGCCGGGGCCCTGCGCCCAGGCGATGAACCAGGCGTACGGGGTGCCGGTGTTGCCGAAGCCGTGCTGCGCGGTGCCCGTCTTGCCGCCGACCCTGGCCCCCGGGATCGCCGCGTTCGTCCCCGTGCCCTCCTCCACCGCCCGCACCATCAGCTCCTGGAGCCGCAGTGCCGTCGAGGGGGTCATCGCCTGCCGGTAGCTGCGGCGGGCGGTCCGTTCCACGGTCGTGCCGCCGGAGGTGGTCGTACGGTCGACCAGGTACGGGCGGGCGATCTCCCCGTCGTTGGCGACCGCCGCCGCCACCATCGCCATCTGGAGCGGCGTCGCCGCCGTGTCGAACTGCCCGATCGACGACAGGGCCAGCTGGTCCGGACTCATCTCCCGGTCGAAGCGGGACTCCGCCACCCACGACGGGACCCGGAGCCCCGTGTCGTTGAAGCCGAACCGCTCCACCGCGTCGACCATCTCCGTCAGGCCCACCTTCACCCCGAGCCCGGCCATCACCGTGTTGCACGACCACCGCACGGCGTACGCGAGGGAGGCGCCGCCGCACCCCTCCGCCTCGTTCGGCAGCACCTGCCGGGTGCCCGGCAGTACGAACGGGTCCGGGATGTCCGTCGGCGCGTCCACGTCCCGCACCACCCCCGCGTCCAGGGCCGCCGCCGCCGTCACGACCTTGAACGCGGAGCCCGGCGGGTACGTCTGCCGCAGCGCCCGGTTCAGCATCGGCCGGCCCCGCGAGGAGTTGAGCCGCTTCCACGCCTCCCCGACCTTCCCTCCCGTCCCGGAGAGCACCCCGGGGTCGTACGAGGGCGAGCTGACGAGCGTCAGGATCCGGCCGCTGGACGGTTCGACCGCCACCACCGCCCCCCGCCTGCCCGCGAGTCCCCGGTACGCCTTCTCCTGCATCGACCCCCGGATCGTGGTGATCACGTCGCCGCCGGGCTGCCGCCCCCGGGTGAGGTCGTTCCAGAGCGGCAGCGGCGCCAGCACCGGGTCCGTCCCCGCGAGGACCGCGTCCTCGGCGTGCTCCAGGAGCGTCGTGCCGTACGTCTGGGAGGCGTAGCCGGTCACCGGCGCGTACAACGGCCCCTGCCGGTAGGTCCGTTCCCAGCGCAGTTGCTGGCCGCTGTCCCGGGAGCCGGTCACCGGCCTCCCGTCCACGACGATCTCGCCGCGCGGCTGCGCGTACCGGCCGATCGCGATCCGCCGGTTGGCCGGGTTGTCGTCCAGCGAACCGGCCTCGACCACCATCACGCGGCCCGCGTTCACGAGCAGCGCCGCCAGGAGGACGAGACAGAGCCCGGCGGCACGCCGGATGTACCGGATCACCGGACCTCCCCGGCCGCCGCCGGGCCCCTCCCCGTCCGCCGGATC
Organism: Streptomyces sp. NPDC001744; assembly: GCF_042892575.1. Taxonomy (NCBI): domain Bacteria; kingdom Bacillati; phylum Actinomycetota; class Actinomycetes; order Kitasatosporales; family Streptomycetaceae; genus Streptomyces; species Streptomyces sp. NPDC001744. The sequence goes on along the minus strand of NZ_JBIAUG010000024.1, from coordinate 10,234 downwards.
ACGCGGCCCCCTCCTTCACCGGCGTGAGCGTTGCGGCGCCTGCGGGACCCGGCCGCGGGGCGCGCGCCGAGTCGCTGACCCGGATGAGGAGCGCCACGATCACCCAGTTGGTCACCACCGACGAACCCCCCTGCGCCAGGAACGGCATCGCCATGCCGGTCAACGGGATCAGGCCCGTCACCCCGCCCGCGATCACGAAGACCTGGAGCGCCACGATCGAGGCGAGCCCGGTCGCGAGCAGCCGCCCGAAGGGGTCGCGCAGCCGGAGGCCGGCACGGTAGCCCCGGCCGACGAGCAGCGCGTACAGGATGAAGAGCGCGGTCAGGCCGGCGAACCCCAGCTCCTCGCCGGCCGTGGCCAGGATGAAGTCGGACTTGGCCGCGAAGCCGATGAGCACGGAATGGCCGAGGCCGAGCCCCGTGCCGGACGTCCCCCCGGCGGCGAAGGCGAACAGCGACTGCGCGAGCTGCCCCGGACCCTCGCCCGCCCGGATCGAGGCGAACGGGTCGAGCCAGTCCTGCACCCGGCCGTGGACGTGCGGTTCGAGGGAGCCGACGAGGAAGGCCCCGGCGGAGGCGAGCACCAGGCCGACCGCGACCCAGCCGGTCCGGCCGGTCGCCACGTACAGCATGATCACGAAGAGGCCGAAGAAGAGCAGCGAGGTGCCCAGGTCCCGTTCCAGGACGAGGACGCCGACGCTCAGCAGCCAGATCGCCACGACCGGCCCGAGCACCCGCCACGACGGGAACCGCAGCCTGCGGAAGCGGCGCCCCGGGTGGGCGAGGGCGTCGAGGTTGGCGGCGAGGTACGCGGCGAAGAAGACGGCGAGCAGGATCTTGGCGAACTCTCCCGGCTGGAAGGAGAGCCCGCCGGCCCTGATCCAGATCCTGGCGCCGTTCACGGCGGGGAAGAAGATCGGCAGGGTCATCAGGGCGAGCGCGGCGGCCACGCAGGCGGACGCGTACCCCTGGAGCGTGCGGTGGTCGCGCAGGAGCAGCACGACCACGATGAAGAGGGCCACCCCGAGCGTCGACCAGACGAGCTGCGTCGCCGCCGCCCGGTCGTCCGGCGTCTCCAGGTCGAGGCGGTAGATCAGGACCAGGCCGAGGCCGTTGAGCAGGACCGCGATCGGCAGCAGCAGCGGGTCGGCGTACGGGGCGCGGAAACGGACCGCGAGGTGGGCGACGAGCGCGAGCAGGCCGAGCCCGGCCCCGTAGCGGGCGGCGTCCGGGGGCACGGCGCCGCTGCGGGCGAGGCCGACCGCCGCGTAGCCGTAGACGGAGATGAGGACGGCGCAGACGAGGAGGGAGAGTTCCACGCCGCGACGCTTCGGGACGTCCGCCCCGGGCGGGAGTGCGTCCGTTCGCGGTGCGGTCATGGCCGCAACGTAGCAAGCGGTAAGCGGTATGTCCCTTTTGTGTGACGGTGTGCCGCGTGGGGGTGCGCGCGGACGGCCGTCACCGGGGCGGCGGGGCGGACGGCCGTCACCGGGCTGATGGGCGGTCGTCGTCACCGGGGCAGTCGTCGTCACCGGCGGTCCGGCTTCCGGGACGCGCCGGGTGCCGGGCCCGCCGTGGTCGGGCGGCGGGTCCGTGCCGGGCGGTGGCGCGCGGCGGGTCCGTGCCGGGCGGTGACCGCTCAGTACGCCCCGTGCTCCATCCGCGCCAGGGCGGCCCGGCACAGGGTCAGGAGCTTCTCGTCCCCGTGGATGTCGTGGCTGCCCGAAGCGCCCTCGCGGGCGTTGTGACGGCGCCGCCGCGTCAGCTCGGTGAGGACGGCCAGCTGCGCCTCCGAGGCCGCCGGGCCCATCTCCGCCAGGCACTCCGCTACGTCCACGCGCGCGTGCCGGTTCTCCTCCCAGGCCGCGAGCAGCACCGGCAGGGTCGTCCGCGTCTCGCCGGACACCCGCCACAGGGCCGCCGCGCCCCGGACCCGGACCCACAGGTCGCGCGAGGCCAGACCCGGCCGCAGGGCCGGGGCCGCCGGAGCCGCCGCCGGTCCGATCTCACCGAGGACCCGGGCGGCGGCGCACCAGTCCGCGCCCGGCAGACCCGGCCGCAGCCACCGTTCCAGGACCGGCAGCACCTCCGCCGGGCTCCCCCCAGCCGCCCACAGGGCGCGCGCCGCCGCCGCGGCCACGGCGGCCGACCCGTCGTCCAGGAACTCCCGCAGCTCCGGTACGGCCTCCCGGGCGGCGGGCCCGAAGGCCGCGAGGGTGCGCAGGGCCGCCTCCCGCACCCGGTCGCGCCGGTCCGCGGGCGCCCCGCGCAGCACCCGCAACACCTCCGGGAGCGCCTGCGCGCCCCGCACGGCCGCCAGGGCGTGCAGCAGCGGAACCGCCCGGTCGTACAGCCGCTCGTCGAGCTCGATCCCGGCGAGCCGGCGGCGCAGCGGCGGCGTGAGCATCGTGCCGGAGGGGCCGAGCCCGTCCACGGCGTACAGCAACTCCCGCCGCACCTCGCCCTCCTCCAGGGCGCGGGCGAGCGGCGGCACCGCGCGGGGGTCCCCGGCACGGGCGAGCGCCAGCAGCGCCCCGTCCCACCCGGACCGCCCGTCCTGCCAGGACCGCCCGTCCCACCCGGGGTGCCCGTCCCGTCCGGACCGTCCGTCCCGCCCGTCCCGCCCCGCGCATCCGGGCGGCGGCCCCTGGGCCAGACGGGCCGCGAGCGCGTCGGCGGCGGGCGCGCCCAGTTCGAAGAGCCGCTCCAGGAAGGAGACGGCGGCCTCGCGGAGGCGGGGCTCGGGGTCGTCGAGCTGGGCGCCCACGAGCCGGACGACCTCCTCGTACCGCCCGCGCCAGACCCGTATCAGCCCGCCGCACAGCCGGATCGCGTCCGAGCGCTGCCCCCAGTCGGGGCTGCGCAGCTGGGCCAGGACCAGCGCGATCCGGTCGTCCACGCGGTCGTCGAGCGCGGCGTGCAACGTCCGCAGCAGCTCCTCGGTCCAGGGGGCGGGCCGGCCGGCCGCGTGCTCCTCGAGCAGTTCCCGCACCTGTCCGATGAGCGTCGGGGCGGCGGCCCGGAAGGCGTCCGGACCCGATCCGGGGACCGCCGTGCTCCTGATCTCCTCCAGGAGCCCCGCCACTCGCGGCACGACGTCGTCGGGGATCTCGGCCGGCGCGCAGCGCGCCCGCTGGACGAGGGCCGCGAGCCGGAGCCCCGGGTCCTGGGCGGCGCGGGCGAGCCAGCCGAGCCAGTCGACGGTCTCGGCGCGCAGCGACGCGTGCCGCAGGGCGATCCGTCCCACGGCGGCCACCAGGGCGAGCCGCACCTCGGTGTCCCGCTCGACCGTCAGCCGTTCCCGCAGCAGGGTCAGCACCCGGGCGGGTTCGGGGTGCAGCGAGGCCAGCGCGCACGGCGCGGCGAGCCGCACCTCGGGGTCGGCGTCCGAGACGAGCCCGAGGAAGACGTCGGCCCCGGCGGCGACGGCGGCGGCGGCCATCGCGTAGTTGGCGGCGGGGGTGAGCCCGTCGCCCGCCTCGTCGGGCAGGTCCAGCTCCTCGTCGTCGTCACCGAGTTCGATGCCGCCGATGCTGGTGAGCAGTTCGACGATGCCGCCCCGGTCCTGGACGCCGGGGTCGGCGACGAGTTCGAGGAGGAAGGGGATGCAGGCGAGCGTCGAGTCGTAGACGTCGCCCTGGTGGTGCACGGCGCCGTACATGCCGTCGAGGGCCGACTCCCGTTCGGCGGGATCGGCGGAGGCGAGTCCGCGGAGCAGCTCCGGCACGTCGTCCGCGGGGCCGTACGCGTGCCCCAGCGAGGCCCAGTCGACCTCCTCGATCCCCGTCAGCATTGCCAGGCCGCCTTCCCCGTGAGCGCTGTACCAGGCAGCAAGTGTGCACCACGGGACCGACGGTGAGGCCGTACCTCCGAGACCCGCCGCGCCCACGGCCCCCCTTGCGGTCTGTTTGCGCCATGTACGGTGCGGGGCGGGCCCGTTGCTCTGGGTGCCCGGTCGTACGGGGCTGCCTCCTCCCGCCTCCGGGCACGCCCTCCCCGCCGTCCCGCGCCGCGTCCCGGCCCCCGGCGGGCGGCACCAGGAGCACCCCGGACCGCTCCAGACGTGGCGCGATGTCGTCCATGAGGGGAACCGGCTCCGGGGGCTCGCGCTCCTGTTCCCGCCCGCGCCCGCCGGGGGCCGGAACGACGGCCTCCCCGCCCGTCGCTCCGCCTTCCGCCCGGCCGTGCCGGCGACGGGTGCCGGTCCCGACCGCGGTCGGCCGGGCCGCGCGTCGTCCGCGCGGCGCCGTTCGGTTTCACGGGGCGGGGGCCGACTGCTCCAGGACGACGGAGAGTTCCCCAGGATCACGTCTTTCCGCCGTGGGAGTTCGGGACCCACGGCGCGTCGCTTCCGAAGCGCTTGCGCAAGACGACGCCGGGCATCGCGAACGCCGCTTCCGCCGCGCCGTGGTCGACGGTGTCGCGGGCGGGACGCCGGGGAACCTTCCGGTATCCGCACGCGCGCATGAGGTCGGTGGCCGATTTCCAGCTGTCGGCGGCCACCACCACTTCGTCGACGGCGTCGCAGTCGTTGCTCGCGTCGGCCAGGACCGCGTACGCGATCACCGTGTCCCCGATCGTGGTCCCGGCGCTCATTCCGCCCATGCGCACTCCCCTCGACGGCGGCGCGGAGCCGCGGGACGGCCCCGTCTCCTGCCCTCCCCGCCGGGGGAGGACTCCTGTCGGCCGACCCGGCGGGCGACGGCCCGACCGCGACCCCGGCCGCTCCCACGGTAGTGGACCGTCCTCGCCGGCCGTTCCCGCTCCACGAGGGGCGGGCACGCGGAGCGCCCGGACCCGGCGCGCGGCCCCGGTCGGGCGCCGGGTCCGGCGGGCCGGAGCCTCCGGCGCGGAAAGGGGCCCGGCACGGATCGGGGCGGCCAAGGAACCTTGGCCGCCCCGACGTCCACCGTCCGCTGCTCACGTCGACGCCGTCGTCCTCCGGCGCCGTCGACGTCCGGCGCGCATCAGTCGCGATGCTCCTCGTCCGGTGTTTCCGACAGCGTCCGGGTGACCTGCTCGATCACCCAGTCCTGGCCGCCGTCGGCCAGGCCGTGACGCGTGTAGTCACGGAAGGGGGCGTCGTGGGTGAGGAGCTCGTGCATCGCCTGCGCGGCACTGTTCAGCTCCACGGCACAGTCGCCGGCACCGAGGTCGTCCAGCCCCTGGGTGACGTGCGCGAACCATGCCTCCCGGTCCGTCACGACGAAGTCCCAGCGGCCCGTGACGCTGACGCGCTCGGCACGCGCGGGGACCGGGCCGTCACCGGACCCGTTCTCCTCCATGTCGTCGTCCCCGTCCCCGTCCTCCTCGTCCTCGAACAGGTCGGAGAACGGACTCCCCCAACCCGAGGACTCGAAGGTCTCGTCGGAGTAGCGCGCCGCGGCGGCCCGTACCCGCTCGATGACATCGGCGGCCCTTTCGGGCGCGACGTCCCGTCCGGACATCACCTCGGCGTGTTCGGTCAAGGCGGCCACGAGTTCGTTCAGCGCGGCAGAGATGCTCATGTGCTCGATACCGTTTCCTTCGTTTCCGGTCCTCCGGCCGGTCTCCGGCCCTGTCATGCCGTCACCAGTTGTAGTGGCGGGTGTGCGAGATCTGCCCGCGCCTGTTGAAGTAGTCCACGTGGACGTGGTTGCCGGAGGAGCAGACTCCACGGTATCGGCAGCGGCCGCCCATACGGGCGTCGCGCCGGGCGGCCGCTATCGCCTGCGCCTTCGACTTGAACTTCGTCGGCGTACGCAGGTCCTTCCAGCCCCGCTTCTTGGGAATCCGGCGGGCGCAGTTGTGGACGAGGACGGGCTGCCCGTCGGCCACCACGAAGTAGGTGTGGGAGCCGGCGACGGTCAGGTTGAAGACGGTGCGGACCGCCTGCGAGCGGTGGGCGGCCGTGACCTCGGGCGCGTTCCCGCCGGGGTCCGACAGGCGCGAGCCCGGCGTCAGCCGGACCGCGTCCACCCATCCGCGTCCCTGGACGAAGAAGGGGTGGTTGGCGGTCGCGGTGATCTCCTTCGACCGGCCGTCGCCGTCCGCGTCCACGGACAGCGTGACGAGGTCCTTGGTGCCGCTGCCGACGATCACGTCGGTGACCGGGGAGACCTTCGTCTCGCCGGTGACCTCGTCCACCGCCCGGACCAGGTCCCCGACCTTCACCAGGCTGATCGGCTTGGTGCTGCCGTCGGCCATGACGACTGGCGTCTCGGGCAGGAAGGAGTTGCGGCGGCAGCTCCGGGCGATGGTCCGCGCGGCCCGCAGGGCCCGGTAACCGCGGTAGGCGCGGTAGCCCCAGGCGGCGGCACCGAGACCGGGGATGAATCCGGCCGCGGTGATCGCGATGTCCCACTTGTTGCGCCAGGCCCAGCGCTTGGCCTTCTTGAAGAACTTCTTCCAGCCCCACTTGCCGTCCAGGTCGAAGCAGTTGACCGGGTCGGCCGAGCAGTACTCGTAGGCGTTGGCGTTGCCGCCCTGCTCGGGGTCGGTGGACAGGAAGCGGCCGGTGGCGGGGTTGTACTGGCGCACGCCCATGAGGACGTAGCCGGCCACCGTCTCGCTGGAGCGCTGCTTCCCGCCCAGCCAGCCGTAGCGCACGGCCTGCTGCTCGTCGCGCGGGTTGCCGTACTCGTCGGTGTCCAGGACGATCGGCGCCTCGTCCACGGCGAGCGGGAGCTGGAGCGCCACGTCACCGTGGATGTCGGTGAACTGGAGCACCGTGTCGCCGGTGGCGCTGGTGACCGCGCCGAGGTTCCCGGAGAGGGCGTCCACGTTGCGGGTCAGGGCGCCGGTGGCGGTGTTCTCGACGATCCAGCGCGGATTGTCGTTGTCACCGTCGTAGTGGTTGAGCTTGTTCTCGGTCGGCGACCAGGTGCCGCCGCTGTTGGTCTCCACCGTCCAGCCGCGGAAGCGCAGCGCGGCGTCGAGGGTCCACGTCTGCCGCTTGGTGCCGGTGGTCTGCTGGTGGGCGAGGTCGTTGGCGTAGTAGCCGACGCTCACGCCGCCCGGCAGGGCGGTGGTGCGGCCGAACGCGTCGTAGACGTAGCCCGCGTCGGTGATGCGGTCGGCGCTGTCGAACGTCGAGGTCTTCCCGGTCCCTCCGGTGGTGGGGCAGTCCAGACCGGGCGCCGCGGCGGCCGTGGTCAGGGACGTGCGGTTGGCGTGCTTGTCGAACCCGTAGGTGCGCCGGGTGCAGACCGACTCCACCGTGTCGTCGACCTGGACGAGACGGCCGACGGCGTCGTAGCGGTAGGTCTGGTCCGACCAGCCGGCGTGGCTGGTCGTCTGTCCCTGCGCGGACTCGGTGACCGTGTCGGACATGACCACGGTGCCGTCGCTGTCACGGGTGTAGGTGCGCCTGACCGGGACGCCGGTGGTGTCCTCGGTCTGGGTGAGGGTGTATCCGCCGGGCAGCTTCTCCGTGGCGACCGAGCCGTCCGCGTCGTACGTCGCCTGGAAGACTCCGGCGATCGAGTCCGTCGCCTTCGTGGCCAGGCCGCGCGGTTCGGCGGTGTGGTCGTAGGCGAAGGTGACCGTGGACGGGACGGTGTCGCCGACCTTGACCGGACGGTCCAGCAGGTCGTACTCGGTCGTGGTCCTGCCGCCGTCGGCGTCCGTGTACGAGGCGAGCCGGCCGAGCTTGTCGTAGACCCGCGTGAGGGTGCCGCCGGTGGGCGACGTCGTGCGGATCTCCTGCCCGGTGGCCGGGTCGTACTCGGTGGTGGTCTCCGGGACGGCCTGACCGCTGCCGCCGCCGATCTTCACCGTGACGGTGCGGCCCGCCGCGTCGTACGTGGTGGTCGTGGTCCGCGTGACGCCGTTCGCGGTGTCGGTGCCGACCGTGGCGTTGCCCCACCAGTCGTACTGGGTGGTGGTGGTCGGCAGCTGCGCCGGGTGGGAGCCGCCGCCGGTGACCGCGCCCCCGGGACCGGTGGAGCACACCAGGTCGGCCCACTCCGGGCGGCCGTTGCAGGCACCGGTGCCGGTGGCCGACCAGTAGGTGGTCACCACGGTGCCCGCGTCGGCCCCCGTGCTGCCCGTGTTGTACGTCTTGGTGACGCGGCCCTGGGCGTCGTACTCGGTCGTGGTCGTGATGGCCAGTCCGGCCGGGTCCTGGACGGACTTCGTCGGAAGGCCCCTGACCCAGTCGTACTGGGTCTCGGCCACGCGCTTCTCGGCGTGGACGGTGGGGTGCTCGCGCACCTGGGCGCCGGTGGTGACCCGGGTGACCTGGTCCTTGACCGTGGCGGTTCCGTCGGTGGGACGGCCCGTGTCGTACTCGTTGACGGTCCAGGAGCGGGCCACGACCGAGGTGTCGGCCGCGACCAGGGTGGTCGTGCCCGACTTCAGGTCCGCGGTGAGGTCGACGCGCCGCAGCGGGCCCAGCTCCTCCAGCTCGCGGGTGCCGTCGGCGTTGTGGACGGACTTGGTGGCGAGCAGGTCGGCGCGCTCGGACGGGGCCAGGGCGGCGATGCCCAGCTCCGCCTGCATGGCACGGTCCGCGGCGGTCGTGCCGAGCGCCACGGCCCGGTTGGCCGCCGTCAGCTCACGGACGGCGTTGCCGAAGCGGTCGTACTCGGTGGTGGTGATGTGCCCGCCGGGCGTGGCGGCGTTCACCGCGCGGCCCGAGGCGCCCATGTAGGTGACGTCCGCGCGCTGGTAGGAGGCGGCCGTCAGGGCACCGCCGGCGTTCGACGCCGGGACGGCGTCGGCGGGGAACACGGCGGTCGCGTCGGTCGGCGCGTCCGTCTGACCCCACGCCTTCACGTCGGCGGCGCCCATCTTGTACGGGGCGGCGGTGCCGGTCAGCGGCACGTCGTAGACGACGCTGGTGGCGGCCGTCCCCTCGACCACGTCGAGGGTGCCCTGTCGCAGCGCGGGCCGCGACGCCTTGAGCAGCATGCCGTCACCGGCCGCGCTGCTGGAACCCGCCCTGCCGTAGGTGAACGTCCACGGCAGCTGGCCGGCCGGGGTGACCTGGGTGACGCGGCCCGCGGAGTCGTAGGCGTACTGCGTCTTCAGCGCGGGGCTGATCAGCGGGTTCCACGTCTCGATGAGCCGTCCCGCGTCGTCGTACCGGTAGGTCTGCACGGCCTTGGAGGTCGCCGCGGCGGCACCGGGCTCGGTCGACCACAGGCGGATCTCCTTCACCTGTCCGGTGAAGTCGCCGAGCGCCGAGGCGGTCGCGGTGGTGGCCGTCGCGTACACGAACTCCAGCGCGCGGCAGCCCTTGGTGGCGGGCGTGGCCGTGCAGGTCGAGGCGGACGCGGCCGACGTCGGCGCGATGACCCGCTTGGGGCGGGCCAGCGTCTTGCCGGCGACGTTCACGGTCTCGGAGACGACGGTCGTCGTGGTCTGCGCCATGCCGTTCAGCAGCGCGCTGGAGACCTGCCAGGTCGTCGCGGCCGGGTCCGGCCTGGTGAACTCGGTGACCGTGCCCTCGGTGTCGGAGAGGGTGAAGGAACCGCTCACGCTGCCCGTGAGCGTCAGCTCCTCCGAGCCGGGCTCCGGTATCCAGCCGTTCCTCGCCGCGTTCGCGGTGAAGGAGGTCTCCTCGCCCTCCAGGTCCACCACGGCCACGGCCGTGTCCGAGATCCTCCGCAGGTGCGAGTAGTCGGAGTCGGTGGCCTCGGCGGCGGTGCCGGACACCCACTCCTCGCCGAAGATGGCCGCCTGACCGGTCTGCTGCGCCCCGGCGTCCGGCTTGCGGGAGGACGCGGTGCGGGACACCGACAGGTCGAAGTGCGTGGTGTCGGTGGCGGACAGGCTGTAGTCACCGGTGAGCAGGTTCAGCGAACCCGGGCCGATCTCGTCCGTGGCGGCGCCGGAGGCGCTGCGGTCGACGACGACGGAGAGGGGCTGGGTGCTGCCGGTGGCGGAGTTGGGGCCGGTGAAGTCGGCCTTGATCTGAACCGTGCCGTCGGGGTCGACGGTGTCGGTGGCGTTCCACACCAGCGGCGCGTTCCTGCCGCCGGTCATCGGGACGGGCCAGGCGGTCAGCGCGGTGCCGCCGGAGGTGACCTGTCCGGCCGGGATCTGCTGCCAGGGGTCGGCCTCGGAGCGGCGCCAGGAGAAGGACACCTGGTCGTACCTGGCGCCGTCGGCCTCGGCGACGAGGGGCAGACGGCGCGCGGTGCGCTCGCCCTCGCTGGGCTGGACGAAGCCGCCGGGGCCGGCGTGGAAGGTGTAGGAGACCGGCTCGGACTTGTTGTCGGCCTTGTCGACCTGCCGGACCTGGAGGGTGT
>NZ_JBIAUG010000023.1:0-124616 GCF_042892575.1 Streptomyces sp. NPDC001744 | reverse complement strand
AGAGGGGTTGGGCGTCGTCGGTGGAGATGGTGGTGGGGCGGGTGAGCTCGGGCAGGTCGCCCAGCGCCGCCCGACGCACCGCCGCCCCCGGAGTCCCGGAGGTCCCCGGTTCGGGTCCCGGGCCGGCGCCGAGGGGGCGCGCGGAGCGGTTTCCGGCGGTGGACATGAGGCTCCTTCGACGATGACGGCGGGCCTCCGCCGCCTCTGCGCGTGAGCGACGGCGGGCGCCCACCGGGCGGACATCCTCAAGAATGATGCCCGATTTTGTGTGGTTTGACCCAGTTCTCTAGGGTAGTCGCAGGGCTCTGTCGCGGCCGCTTCGGCCGTGGAACCCCATGCTGCAAGCGCCACCCAGGAGGAGGTGTCCGCGATGGGAGAGGTCCGGCTCTCGGCGTACGAGCGACGTGTCCTCGCGGAGATCGAGGCACGCCTCGAACGGGACGATCCCGCTCCTCCCCGGCGGCCGGCCCCCGGGCGCCGGGGCCTCCGGTCGTCCCCGTCCCGGGCGGTCCGCGTGCGCCGCCGGCTGCCCGCCCTCGGTCTGGCCGCCCTGGTGGCCCTGACCCTCGTCCTCCTCGTCCTCGCCGCGACCACCGGGGCTCCGGCGTTCGTCTGGGCCTTCGCCGTCGTGTGGGCCCTGACCCTCCTCGCCGTCCTCGGCGCCCTCGCCCACTGGGTGCGGCGCAGGACGGCGGAGTCCCGCGACATCGAATAGCCCGGGTGGCCCGCCCGGTATGCGGGGTTTCGGACCTGCGGGTCAGGGTGAGGCGCACGGACGGGGGAGACCCGGCCCAAGGGCTCGGAGAGTTTCAGAGAGTTCAGAGAGGAACAGACAGTGTCGCTCGACGGAAAGAACGTACTCGTCCTCACGACGAACTACGGAACGGAGCAGGACGAACTGGAGAAGCCGGTGGCCGCCCTCCGTGAGGCAGGGGCCCGCGTCACGGTCGCCGCGCAGAAGGACGAGGGCGTCCAGACCCTCGTCTCGGACAAGGACCCGGGCTCCGTCGTCCAGCCGGACACGACCCTGGCCGAGGTGACCCCGGACGAGTTCGACGCCGTGGTCGTGCCGGGCGGTACCGTCAACGCCGACCAGCTCCGTACCGACGGCGACGCACGCCGTCTGGTCTCGGCCCTCGCCGGAGCGGGCCGGCCGGTGGCCGCCATCTGCCACGGCCCGTGGCTCCTCGTGGACAGCGGACTCGCGGAGAAGCGCCGACTGACCTCCTACCCGTCGCTCCGCCCCGACCTCGAGAACGCGGGCGCGACCTGGGTGGACGAGGAGGTCGTCGTGGACACCTCCGGGAGGCACCCCCTGATCACCTCCCGCAACCCGGGAGACCTCGACGCCTTCTCGACGGCGATCATCCGGGCCCTCGGGGGCCAGGACGGCTCGGGGAACGCGTCGTAACCGTACGGCCTCGTGCCCGGTTCCCGCGCGCTCCGCGGGAACCGGGCACGAGGCCGTCGAGGGGCGGGCCGGGACCGCGATCCGGCGCACGGCCGGGGCGGGGCGTGCCCGGGACCGGGCCGGGCCGGGCGTGGGGCCGGGGTCAGACAGGCGACGGGCCCGTGCGCGGACCCGTGGGACGGGGGACGCCCCTCTCCGATCCGACGCCGTGCGCGCGACGGGCGGCCGGGACACGTCCCCTCGGAACCCGTCCGCCGTGACGGTCGGACGGGCCTCGCGGCGGGACGCGAAGACCTCCGTGCGGGGAAACCGGACACCTCCACCACACCGGAAGGTCTCCGCCGTGACCGGGACCGGCCGGCGCCCTCGTGACCGGTGCGCCCGGCGGTTGCCCCAGGGCGTGTGTCGAAAGTGGCGTCGTCCGCCCGGAGGGCGGGCCCGGCGGTGTCCGGTGCGTGCGATCGCACGGCGGAGGGTCGCCCCGATACTGGATGTATCGGGGTGAGCCCGACAACGCCGCGAGCGTGCGTGCCGGGCGCCGCCGGGCAGACGGGACTTTCGAAACACGCCCTAGCAGGCGTCGACGTACCAAACGGGTGCCCAGTCGCCGTACGCGTCCGACGAGGGGGCGCCCCGAGTGGTGAAGATGAGCTGCTTGCTCTTGTTGTACATGCGGGCCTGCGTCCCGTCGGACTGGTTGTTGTACCAGGACCCGCCGCTGTTGAGGCCGTCGGGGATCTCCTGGAGGTAGCAGTCCCTGAACCTGAAGGCCAGCTCCTTGAAGTTCGCCTGCTTGTAGCCGCAGAAGTAGTACTTCGGACAGTCGGAGGGCGCCGCGACCATCTGGGCCTGGGCCGACGCGGTGGGGGCGAGCATGCCGGCCAGACCGAGCATCGCGGAGGCCGCTGCCAGGCCGAACTTGTACGAGGTCCGCACGGGACGTTCTCCTTCGTCGGTGGAGCCATCCGCCTGGAGGCCGATGGCGTGGTCCGAGCCTGCCCGTCCTCCGCCCCCCTCGGCGTGAGCGTGCGGCGCACAACCCGATTGACGCGGAAACTTCTTTTGCGGACCGGAAGGACGGCCGACGCTGCGGGGTGACCACAGCACCACCGATGACGTCACGGGGAAGCCATCATGCTGACCGTCCTGGACACCACCTGCCTGCCCCCCGGCCAGAGGACGAACGCCTGGGCGGAGACCACCGCGCTGGCCCTGGTGACCACCCGCTTCAGATTTCCCGACCCCGCGGCCTTCGGGGCACGCATCCGCACCACGGCGCTGGGGCCGGCACAGCTGTCCACGATGACGTACGGACCCCTGGTGTCCTACCGTTCGCCGCGGCTGATACGGCAGTCGGACCCGGAGCTGTACCAGCTCGCCGTGATCGTCTCGGGACGGCAGCGCATCGACCAGGCGAGGCGAAGCGCGATCATGCGGCCCGGCGAGATCGTCCTGTACGACAGCTCCCGGCCCTTCGAGGCGTCCGCGACCGGCCCGGGGAACTGCAGCTCCCTGGTCCTCCGGTTCCCGCGGCGTCTCGTGCCGCTTCCCGACAACGCGGTCGCGCCGTTGTGCGGGACGGCCCTCGGGGCGGCCACCGGGGTGCGGCACGTCTTCCGCCAGACCCTGATCAGCCTGACGGAGGCCGGGACCGACCTGACCGCCCACGACCGCCAGCGGCTGGGCTCGACCGTCGTCGACCTCGCCGCGGCCGTCATCGCCCAGGACGCCGACCGGACGTCGGCGCTGCCGGCGGAGAGCCGGACGACGCTGATGTACCACGAGATCACGGCTTTCCTCCCCCGCCACCTGCACGACCCGGACCTCAGGCCGGCGGCCGTCGCGGCGGCTCACAGCATCTCTCCGCGCTACCTGCAGCGCATCTTCCAGCTGCACGGGACCACGCCGATGGACTTCGTCCGGCAGGAGCGCATCGCCCGCTGCCGGAGGGACCTCGCCGATCCTTCGCTCCTCACCACACCGGTCGGCGCGATCGGCCTCCGCTGGGGCTACACGAGAGCTTCCGACTTCACCCGCGCCTTCCGGGCCGCGACGGGCATGACCCCTACCGAATACCGGACGAACGCGAGGGGAACGGCGGAACCCGCGACACCGGACAGAGCTGCCCGGTGAGGCCGTGGAGTTCGTCGCCCGGCAGGTGCAGGTTCCCGCCTCGGAGCTGGAGCCCTACGACTGGACGGGCCGCTCGGTCGAGTACCACCGTGCGCAGATCCGGAAGCGCCGGGCAGCGTGAGCCCGGAGGTCGGCATCATGCCGCTCGAACATCAAGCATCAAGTCACGGGGAACAGCTTTCTATGCCTCGATTGATGCGGCCGATCTGGCGGCCTGCTCGATCTTCGCGCAGTAGGCGGTGCGGGCGTCCTCATCGATCTGCGTCTCGTGTTCGGGGCGCATCCCGGTTCGGCCGTCGACGCCTTCGCGCAGGATGTCCGCGTGTCCCGCATGCCGGTTGTTCTCGCCGAGAACGTGGACCAGGATGGCGAACAGGTTCGTGTGGGAATGGGGGTCCGGCCACCACGGCACGTGACCGGGGGCATCGAGGGCAAGCTCGTCGATCGTCGCGTCTGAGTGTTCCCACGTGCGCCGATAGGACTCGATGATCTGATCGCGTGTCTCGTCCTCGGCCGCCCATAGATCGCTGCCGTCGTGGTCCTGCCACCGGGGCAGCGGTTCCGGGGACGGCCGGTCGAAGACCTCGCCGAAGTACCTGGCCTCAACGCCGGCCATGTGTTTGACCAGGCCGAGGAGGTTGGTCCCGGTCGCTGTCAAAGGTCGGCGGGCGTCGTATTCGGACAGGCCGTCGAGCTTCCAGAGCAGCGCCTTGCGATCCCGCCGCAGTCTCGCGTGCAGGTTGTCCTTCGCGAAGTCATCGATCATGCGGCATGAGCCTGCCACGGGCTACTCGTGGCCTCAAGATCTCGTACGTCGACCGCAACGACCGGCACTGCGAAACCCGGCCATGGCCACCGCCCCGAGCCACTGAAGAAACTCGCAGAACTCGCCACGTGAGACAGTCTCCAAGGCTGAGCAGGAACGGCTGCGTCGTTCCTGCCGGTCAGCAACAGGCGTTGTGGACGGTGGCAGGATCACCGGCAAGTGATCGACGGGATTCCGCACCGGGTGGGAACCGGGGTTCAGTGGCGGGACCTGCCGGACCGGTTCGGCTCGTGGAAGACGGTCTACGAACGACACCACTCGTGGCGCGCGCGAAGACCGGCACAGTGGCCGGTGCATCGCAACCCACAGAGGCCGGGCCCGGACTTCCGCTCCGACCGAAGAAACAGCGGCCCGTCACCCGCTACGACATCGCACGCGTCCCCTCACGGGTGAGCCCTCCACCCGGCCCGTGCATCAGAAGTGGGGGCCGGGCGTGGGCACCATGACCAGGATCCGACCGCCGGAGAACAACCGGACGCGCGGGAGGGTTTGGCCCTGTGGACAGATTCCGGACCGGGATCTGGATCGCGTACTGATACCCGTCCAGCCAGTCAACCGTGCCCTTGGGTGCCTGGAACCGGGACTCTGCCCTCGGATATCCAGGAAGAGCCACGTCCTCAGGACGCCTCACACAATGAGGTGTCGTCACCAGCAGGCGACGCACTGGGCGAGGTCTTCCGACAGGACAAGGATGAAGCGCCTTCGCGATGCGGTGACGGTCGCCAAGTAGACCTGAGCGGTTCCTGCGGCTTGAAGTCCGGTGACGGCTTCGGCGAGTCCGGGCCGAGGCGTGACGCCCGTGTCGGGCATGACTTCGTGTCGCCAGGACCAGATGCTCCAGAGCCGTTGCGCAGAAGCCGTTTGGTTCAGGAAGACCTCGAAGTCCGCGCCCGTCTCCAGCTCGGCCAGGGCTGCACGTGCAGAGAAGGAACCGTCCTGGGACAATACGGATTGCAGGACGTCTCGGTTCGTACGATCAGTTTGCCGGGCCGGCCAAGGACAGTACCTGGCGGTGGGTGATCAGGCAGCACGCGAGCTTGCGGAAGGCTTCGTGGATGCCGGCTCGGCGCTCCCGGCGGACGCGGAGTCGTCTGAAACCGTGGAGTCAGGCGAAGGTGCGTTCGGCCCCCCATCGGTAGGTGCCCATTTTGACGCTCTGACGTGGCTGGAGTCGGCAACCGCCCGCGACCGGTCGAGGCGGGCCGCCGCGTTCAGCTCGGCCAGCAGCACTTCATGCGGCTGTTGCCGGACACCGGCCTCGTTCCCATTCCGCAGTCGGCGCCAGCACGTCACGCCGGGCCCGAAGCCGAGTCCCTGGGACAGGTGTTCCCACTGGACGTCGGGGTGCAGCACGAACAGGATCCCGCACCGCACCTGCCGGTCCGGGACCGGCTTGCGCCCCGGGTACCTGAACCGTCTCTCCCGCTTCGGCAAGAGCGACCCGATCCGCTCCCACAGATCATCCGACACCATCCACAGTGAAACCCCCATGGCCCGGACAACGCCGAACCCGCCGACCGGAGACGGCCACCAGGACCGATCCACCTCATCGCGCCAGGCGTTCTTATGGCACCCCCGGGAGGCACGGGCACGCGTGGAGAGGTGCAGTGACCTACGAATGAATGGTTCCCTCGGGACCTGCGGGGCCGTGGGTCGGCAGGACGTGCAGCAGTTCGAGGAGGTGGAGGAAGGCTTCGGCCATCGGGGCGCCTTCGCTCTCCCGGCGCACCTGTTCCCAGTCCACCCGCTCGCGCAGCCCCCGTGCCACCGGCAGCAGGGCACCGAAGTCGCAGTGGTGCTCGGAGAAGGCCAGCAGTCGGGAGACCATGAGGTCGGTCGGCGCGAGCACCGGCATGTGGACCGAGTCCACCGGGAGGGTCTGGGCCCGTTCGAGGAGTTCGGTCGTGACCGGCCGCCCCGCGAGCGCGAAGATCAGATCGATCTCCTCGCCGCCCGAACGGGCCTTCACCAGCCAGTCCTCCGGAGGATCGACGATCCGGACGCCATGCTTGCGTAGGGCCTCCGTGACGATTTCGGCGTCCTCCCGTCGCACCGCGAAGTCCGTGTCGTGCTGGAGCCGGACCGGAATGCCGTGGGCGTAGGCGGCGACGCCGCCGATCAGGGCGAAGGGGCACCCCGTCGTCTTCAGGACGGCCCCCACCTGCTTCGTCGTCTCCAGGATCGCCTGGGTGTGGTCGGGGGGCAGTGCGGTCGCGTCGCCCTCGTGGGCTCCTCGCGGTCCGGCGTCCGCCGTGTCCGGAGCCTTCCGGGGCGCGGGAGAGCCGGAGCCCGCGGGCATGCCGTCCTGACCGGCGGGCGCGAGGCCCGCCCCGGCCTCCGTCGGCCGGGGCGCGGCCGGGTCTTCCATGAGGTTCATCGCCTGCTCCTGTCCTCGCCACTGGGCGCGACGGTCCTTTCGAGGGGTGGGGCCGCGTCTACCCGGAGAGCGCCCGGTCATACGCCTCCCGTGATTGGCTCCTCCGGATGTACGAAGACGCCCGGCGTGGACGGTGCCCCGCCCCGGCAGCACGGGATCCCGCCCGTTGCGCGACGGGCCGGACCGTCTGCCGGGCGTCGCACGGGGTAGTCGCGGAGACGGAGGAACACGACCGCAAGGAGGCCCGGCATGAGAAAGACCGACCGGCGGACGACCGGTGAACGGCGTCGGCTCACGGACGAGGAGTTCCGTGCGCTGATGCGGGAGGCGAGCGCCGAAGCGCGCCGCCGCTCGCTCGGGGAACCGCTCGGGGAGGAGTCCGACTTCGCCCTGCGCGCCCAGCACGCCGAGTTCGGGGCCGCCGCCCACTGATCGGCCCGCCACCGCGGTCCCGTGCCCTCCCGGCCCGGGGCCGCGGCGCGCTTCGGGGACGGCCGTCCCGGGCCGAAGGGCACGCGGGTGGGGGAGAGGGGCCCGGGTTCCCGCCCCGACGCGTTTCCGTGTTTGTGCCTCTTTGTGTCTACCCGCCCCGATCCCCCCGCCCCGGCGCGTTCCCGCCCTCCGCCCGCGACGCGAAGGACCCTCGTCCGCGACGCGAAGGACCCCCGCACCTGGGATAAGGCCCCATCGGTCGGGTAGTCGCGTATCGGCCGTGCGACATTCCGGAGGGAGATCGACGCCATGACCAGTCCGAGCAATCCCGACCCCGACCCCCGGGACACACCCGGCGTCGACGCCGGTGGCGGAGTCGCACCGGGCGAGACGCCACCGGCCGAGTCCGGAACGGGAACGGGGACCGGCCCCTACCGGCCCCTCCGGCGCGGATGGGCGGCCGGCCCGCTCGTCGCCCTGTGGGTGGTGGTCGCCCTGTGCGCGTTGTTCTTCCTCGTGTACGCGATCGTCCTGATCGCCCGCTGAGCGGCCGGCCGCTCCCGGGACCGCCCGGGCCACTTGTACAGACAGCAGAACCGGAAAGGAACCGTCATGGACCGCAACGAGCCCGACACGGACGAGGCCCGCGGCGACGATGTCTACCAGCCCACCCACTCCGACGTGGACAACCCTCCCACCGACGAGCTCGATCCGGAGAACGCGATCCTGACGGACCCGCTGGAGGACATGTCCGGCCCCGGCTACTCGCCGCCCGAGCGCCCGCGCGGAGTGAACCGCTTCGGCACCACCCAGCGGGAGCAGCGGGAGGGCGAACCGCTCGACGACCGCCTCGCCCAGGAGGTTCCCGACGCGCAGCCCCCGGCGGGCGACAGCATCGGCGACCTTCCGGGCGGCACGGGCGAACCCGTCGACGAGCAGGCCGGCGCCACCAGGGCGGGACGGCTCACCCCGGTCGAGACCCCGAGGGAGACGGGCAACCGCACGGTCGCCCGGGACGTCGGCCCGGACGACTGGGCCGCGCCGGCCGAGGAGGCGGCGATGCACGTGGACACCGGGGCGGACGCCACGGTGGACGAGCCCTAGGAAGCCGGGAAGCCGGTGGTTCGGCGGTCCGGCGCCGTCCTGCCGACCGCCCGTCCCGCGCCCGCGCGAGGGCGGCGCCACAAGCCCCGGACGCGCGTCCGCCCGCCCGTCCCGTGGACGGGCGGAGCGGGCAGCCCCTCAGGGACGGCACCAGTCGTCGGACGTCAGGCGTCGGGCGCGAGCCGGCCAGCGGCCCCATGCCGAGCGTCCGCCGTCCGCCGCCCAGGACGCCCCGGTCACGTACGACGCGCCGGGGCTCGCCGGGAAGGCCACCACGGCGGCCACCTCGCGGGCGTCCCCCGGCCGGCCGAGGGGAACGCAGGACCGGGACACGGACCGCACGTCCTCGTCCTCCTGGCCGGTCGCCGGAGTGGCGATCTCGCCCGGCGCGCCGGAGTCGACGGTGATGCCGCACTCGCCCAGCTCCAGGGCCATGACCCGGGTGAGGGGCCCGAGACCGCCCTCGGCGGCGCGGTACGGCCCGGCGCCCATGCGGGGCCGGTGCTCGTGCACCGACGTGATCCGCACGATCCGCCCGCCGCGTCCCGGAGCCTCGCCCTCCTGCGGAGCCGTGTCCTCCGGTGCGCCCGCCCCTGTCGCAGTGGGGCGTGCTCCGCCACCGCCGGTGCCCCCGCGCCCGCCCGGGGAAGACGACGTGCGGCCCGGACGAGTGGACCCCGTCCGATCGGGCAGGGGCGGGGTGCCGCTGTCCGGGCCTTTCCCCTCCTGCCCGGACAGCGGTCTCCCCCGTACGGCCCGACCCGCCCGTCAGCCCTCCACGCCGGTGGCGTCGTGCGCGGCGCCCACGGGCTTCGACTCCGGTGAGCCGCGCTGCCGCAGGTACACGGAGAGGACGGCCATCGAGGCCACGGCCAGCAGTTCCGACTGCCAGTTCTGCAGGGACCGGCTCCAGAAGTCCGCGGAACCCAGGCAGGAGCTCCAGGGGACGGGGCCTGCAACTGGCGCAGCCGCGACTCGTTGGAGGCCGCGGAGCCCGCGATCGACTGGACCAGCCAGGACAGGACGAAGAAGACGGCCATGGTGAGCCCGAGCGACCGGGAGTACAGGGTCTGCCGCCAGTCCCCGGTGCCCGCCCACCGGGGCGAGTCCGGCCGCGCGTGACCGCCCACGCGCTGGTCGCGCTCGCTCTCCGGGCCCGCCCTGTCCAGGGGCTTGGACTCGGGCGAGCCGCGCTGGAGGAGGTAGACCGTGCCGAAGATGTACAGGAAGAACTGCAGGAACTCGGACTGCCAGTTCTCGGTGACGTCGACGGCGAAGTCCGAGGACATCAGGTAGTCGCCGAAGCCGATCTGCTGCAGTCCCCGCACGGCCAGCTGTTCGTTGAACTCGGCGCGCCCCGACACGGCCTGCGCCGCGAGCACCACGAGGAAGGCTCCCCCGAAGCAGAGGGTGAGGCTGTTCGACCGCCAGAATCCCTCACGGTCCCGCCCGCCCCTCACCGGTGCATCAGCCCGATCGCGGTGAAGTAGCCGAGACCTCCCAGGACGGTCAGCACGCACGCGGCGAACATCATCCGCACGGTCACGCCCCCTTCAGCGCGCAGTGGTGGGGCGAGTCGTCCTTCTCCGGCACGCAGCCGGCGGCGGTGACCCGCCACCCGTCGTCGAACTGCGACAGGAACAGCGTCTCGCCGTCCATCCGGAGCAGAGCCTGACGGCCGTACACGTCCACGCTCCGCACGGTCCTCCCGCGCGGCAGCTTCCGCTCGGCCAGGGCCCGTTCGCACGACCGCGACCCGTCCTCCTCCAGCTGCTCCCGGCTGTCCGGGGCGAGCAGCCCGCACGCCGTGCCGTAGGCACCGGAGGCGAGCGACTCCTCGAACGAGAGGGCCGCCCGAGAGGCCCCGTCCCGGCGGGCCGGGGACGCGCCGCACGCGCCCAGCAGGAGTACGGCCGCCGCCACGGCCACCAGCACGGGAATCCTCACCCTGTCTCCTCCGTCCGGACCTCGCGGCCACGGCGCCGGAACCCGCGTGCCGCCTCCCAGGCGTTTCCCGCCGGAACACGGCGGCGGAGGGGCCGAATGCCGATGGACCTCACCCGTTCGAGTGTCCCCGCGCGGTCCGGAGCGGCACGGTGGGCGCGAACCGCCGGAACCCGCGCGTCCGGCGCGCGGGGCGGGCGGGAGGCCGGACACCCGGAAGGCCGACTCGTGGGCGCGCCCCGCGCCGTACGCCCGGGGCCCGGGAACGGTCCCGCCGGCCACCCGGTGAAGAAGGCCCGGAGCCCGTTGTCAGTGGCCCTGGCTAGTCTCCCCGCCATACCGCAGTCCAGGGGCGTCGTCCCCGTGGTCCGGGCTGCGCGGTTTCCGACGGACAGCGGAGGGGCACGGCCGATGGCGTGGCTTACGGCGGACGAGGGGTACGAGATCACCCTCGAGGACGGACGCGTGGTGGCACGACGCGCCGGGGGACGGCAGTTGAAGACGCTGCCGAAGGCATTGCGCGACCATCCCGAGGTCGACCGGCTGAGGCGGCTCGCCGAGTGGCTGGACCGGCACGTGGCCGCGTGCGTGGCCCAGGTGGACACCTGGATGGTGTCCTCGCTCCCCGTGCCCACCGAGCTGATCGCCCGGGTGTGGCCGGACGAGGCGTGGCGCTCCGCCCTCCGCGACATGGCGGTGGTGGGCGACGACCCGGACGAGGTCGGCTTCCTGCGGGACGCCACCCCGGACGGCGGGCTGAAGGTGGTGGACCTCGACGGCGAGACGGTGCGCCTCTCCCCGCGCACCGTGACGCTCCCGCACCCGGTGCTCCTCCCCGACCTGGACGACGTGCGGGACTTCGCGGCCGAACTCGGCATCACCCAGCGGGTGGAGCAGATCCACCGGGCCACCTGGGTCCGGCCGGCCGGCGCCCACCCCGGGACGGCGACGGAGGTACGGGACTACGCGGGCGGCAGGTTCGCCTCGCGCTTCGGCCTCGCGGCCCGCGCGACCTCGCTCGGCTACCGGGTGTCCGGCGGCTACGCCACCTGCCGGGTCCGTGACGGGGGCCGCGCCGCGGAGGCGTCCGTGTGGATCGGGGAGCCCTACTGGGACGGCGAGACGGAGACCGGCGGGCTCGGCTGGCACGACGACGAGGGCCGCGCCGTACGGCTGAACGAGGTCGGACCGGTGGCCTGGTCCGAGGGAATGCGCATGGCCGCGGCGCTGTACGCCGGCCGCACGATCGAAAAGGGTGGGGACGCGTGACCGGCACGACCGCTTCCGACAGGAACTCCCTCGCCGCCCCGGGCGGCGCCCGCGACGGCGCGGACCTGCTCAGGGCCGGAGCGGTGCTCCCGGCCGGCACCGGGGGAGCGGGGGCCTCGGCGGTCGAACTGACCGCCCGGACCTACCGCCATCCGGCCCTCGGGGACGACCGGGTCGTCGTCCGGCTGGCCGCGGCCGAACTCGGCCCCGCCGAGGACCTCGCCGCCGGCTTCCTCGGCCTCGAACCCCACGGGGAACCGGCCGTCGTGGGCCTCGGCCACCGCCGGGAGCTCGGCTTCCCCGAATGGGTCCTGGTGCACCACCCCGAGGACGGCCACCACGCCCTCGCGGTCGTACCGGAGCTCGACCGCCTCGCCCGGCAGGCCAGGACCAGGCCCAAGGCCGCCCTGGACGCCTGCCACGAACTCGCCGGCCGGCTCGCCTCGGCCGTCCCGCACTTCCTGCCCGTCTTCTACGAGCAGGCCGCCCGGGTCTTCCTCGGCGTCGACAACACCACGTACGCGGGGCAGCTGTTCGCCCGCGCCCGCACCAGCGAGGCCCAGCACGGCCTCCCCGTCGACGAGGACCGGCTCGACGCCGTCTTCCTCGAATTCGCCCTGGCCGGCGCGCTCCCGGTGAAGGTCCTGGCCGGATACGGCAAGGACCTCGCCGCCCGGCTCGCCCCCGCGGAGGCGTACGAGCGCTTCCGGCGGCTGTGCGTGCGCCGGACCGCGGGCGGGCTCGCCCCCTCCGCGCAGGTCACCGCGGAGCTGCGGCGCCTGGCCCGTGCCGCCGGCCTGTCCGCAGCCGAGGCCGAACAGGACTACCTCACCGACCTCCTGCCGCTGCCGGCCACCCTGCGGGCGGCCGAAGGATGGTGGAAGACGCACCGGGCCGCGCTGACCGCCCTGGCGCGCCGCGTCCCGGCCGTACGCGGCACGCTCCTGGGGATGATGCCGGCGTCCGACGACGCCGGACCCGGCGAGCTGTGGCTGGACGTCCTCACGGAGTCAGGGGCGGACGCCGGACTGACCGACGCGGACGCGCCGCCGGAGGAACGCTGCGCCGACGGTACGGCCGGCTGGCTGGAGCGCTTCCACGCCGCCCGGCACCGGGGCTGGGGCAGCCGCCCCGCCCTGCCGGCCCTCCTCGACCTGGTGGACCGGGCGGCCGGACGGCTGCGCGCCGACCTGGCGGCCCGCCCCGGGGGCCGGGGCTGCCTGCGGATAGGCGTCGAGGACCTCGACCTCCTCGACCTGCTGCTCTCCCTGGACATCCCGGTCGCCGACCCGGAACCGGAGACCCGGAAGAGGAGCGGAGCCTCCCTCAACCTGTCGGACTGGGCGCGCGGCGACGCCCCCCGCGACCTGGCCGCGATCGCCGCCGACCCGCGCTTCCGGCCCGCCTTCCGGCGCGCCGCGGACGGCTGCGGCGGGACCGCCGGAGCCGACGTGATGCGCCGGCTCGCCGCCACCGCCGGCGGCCGTCGGATGCTCACCGAGTGGATGCGCGACGTCGCCCGCGCCTCGGTGGCGGCGGGACTGCCCGGACTGCCCGGGGCGATCGCGCGCCTGTCGTGGCTGCCCGCCGAAGTCCTCGCGCTCGCACCGGACGAGGTCGCCGCCGCGGCCTCCGCCGACCTCGGCGCGATCCTGGCACGCACCCTGCGGGGCGGCCTGTGGGAAGAGCTCCACTGGCCCGCGTGGGAGGAGGCGGTCGCCGAACTGGCCCCCGGACGCGGCGGCCCCGACGACCTCACCGTCGTCGAGGCGTGGCCCCACCTGATCGTCGCCAACGCCCACCGGGCACGGGTCGTCGGCGCGGACTCCACCGTCCTCACGCACGACCTGCGCGCACCCGCCGGACACTCCTCCCGCCGGTACGGCTTCCACTACGTCGACGGAGCCCTCCTGGTCTTCTGGACCGGCTACGGCGACGGCCCGGCGGAGGGCTACTGGCACACCGCGCCCGACCGCGTGCTCACCCTGGACGGCGACGTCAGCCACTGGTCCGTCCGTTCCGGACACCCCAGCCTGCCGCTCCCCGGCGGCGGACGCACCACCGGCGGCGGGGTCCTGCACGCCGGCGACACGAAGTTGCCCCGGGAAGCACCGGTGCTCTCCGACGGCACCTCGTACTGGGTCTGGGAGAGGGGCGAGGGGAACGAGGGGGACGGCGACAGCGGCTGGACCGAGTACGACCCCGCCGAAGGCACCCGGGGCCGGCGCTCCCGGCCGGGCTTCCTCGCCGACGCGACCCGCCGGCACGCCCCCGGCGCCGAACTGGCTGCGCACTCCTCGTGGATGCGGCCCGCCCCGGCGGTGGACGGTTCGGCCCTGGGCACGCCCCCCGGCGGCCTGCTGGGCTGGCGCGTCCTGCGCGTCCCCGGCGACGGCTGGCGCGCCGACGACACCGCGGGCCGCGGCGTCTCCCTCCCCGAGGGCTCCGAGATGCCGGTCGCCCTCCTGACCTTCCCCGGCGACGACCGCCCCAGGGCGCTGACCCGGCAGTGGCGGACGCTGTCGCTCACCGACCCGGACGGCGTGATCACCACGACGGCCGACGGCGACCGGAGCGACATGTACCGCACCGCCGCCGGACCCCTGCCGCCGGTGTCCCACCTGTACGCGCTGCGCCCGCGCGACCCCCGGGGATCGGCCGTGCTGCGCGCCGCCGACGCGGAGACCGCCGGCACCCTGCTCAAGGCGGCCGTCCTCGCGGAGCGCGCGGCGGACGTTCCCGGACTGGTGGCCGCCGCGTTCCCGGGGATCACCGCGCCCGAACTGGTCGCGGGCGTGGCGAAGACCGTGCTTTTCGCCGTGGCGCAGCAGAAGGACCTGGACGCCGTGGCCGCGCGCCTCGACCCGGCGGCCGGGACCGCGGAGGTCCGCGTCGAGGGCCCCTCCGACGAACTCCTCGGCGAGGCGCTCGACGGACTCACCGCCTCCGGTTACTACGGCCGGGGCGCCGACACGGACGTGGTCCACCGCTTCCTGGACGGACTGGCGGCGGCGCGGACCGACACCTCCGCCACGGCTCCGCCCGGCAGACTCCATTACGACCTGCCCTCCCTGCCGTACTCCCCGCTGCCCTTCGTCTCCCTCCTGGACCAGCCGGCCCTGATCGCCTACCGGGCCGTCGCACCCGGCAGCGGTGCTGCGCACCGGGCCGCGCTGCTCGGCGTGCTCGGCCGGATCGACGCCCTGGGACTGGCCTCGGCGGCGGGATCGGCCGCCCACTGGCGCCGGGTGACGCTCCACCTCGCCGCTCCCCACCTGCTCACCCCCGACGGCCAGGAGCGTTCCGTCTCGCACGCCACCGTCCTCCCGCTGGGCGGCGGAGCGGTCCTCGGCATCACCGAGAACGACAGCGGTGTCCCCGACGGGCGGGAGTTCGAGGCACTGTTCCACGATCCCGACGGCCGCTTCGAGGCACCCGGCCCGTACACCCTGCGCGGCGCGGCGCCGGTGGGCGACCGCGGGCGCGCCCCCGGCTGGCTCACCGCCTTCCTGCGGGAGGCGGAGGGCCGGACGGCGGCCCCCTTCTTCCCGGAAGCGGCCGAAGAGTTCAGCCGGCTCACCGGAGCCTCCGGAGCGCTGGCCCGGCTCGTCCTCGCCGGCATGCCGAACGTGGACAGATGGGAGAGCGCCTTCCTGCCGACGGAGCTGCGCACCACCCTCGGCCTGAAGGCGACCGAGGCCAACCACGCCCGCGGCGAGCTGCGCGCGCTCCCGGTCGAGGTGCGGCGCGCCGTGGTGGCGGCCCTCCTGCCCGACGACCCCGCGCGCCTGTGGAGCGAGGGCCCCGACGTGGCGTCGGCGGCGGCCGTCTGGAACGCGCGCGTGGGACGGCGCGCCCGGGTGCCCGACGCGCTCCTGGGCGAGGCCGTCCGCGCGGTCCGGGGCGGCTGGCCCGTCCACCGGGCCCTCCCGGCGCTCCTCGACCCCGCGTCGTCGCCCGAACTCGGCACCGACGTGGCCTGGCACATCTCCGGGGACCGGCCGACGACCGTGGAACCGGTCGACCACCCGTTCACCGACGCGGTCCTGACGGGCGCGGTGGCCCTGACGGCCTGGCTGGCCCACCGGCTGCCCGCGGGCGACCCCGTGCGGGCGGCGCTGCCCGGCGCGCTCACCGCCGTACGACAGCGCCTGGCCTCACCCGCGCTCCTCCTCCCCGCCGGGCACTACACCAGCCTCCCGGACTTCCGGAAGGTGGCGGGCACCCCGACCGAGACGGCGCCGGACCACGAACGGTACGGCGCGGTCCTCATGGCCACCCACGACGACCGGCCCCGGCCGGCCCTGCGGACCGTCCTGCTGGACTCCACCGGTTCCGACCCCCACCTGGCGGCGCTGCGCGGCCCCGGCCAGGAACCGACCGGGATCGAGACGGCGCTGCGGCGCGCGTACGACCCGGCGTTCGCACGGCTCCTCGCCGACCCGGGCGCGCCCGCGGCCGGCGGGACGGACCGGGAGGGCACCTGGTGGCCGCAGGACTCGTCCCGTTCGGTGCCCGGCCTGGTGGCGGAGGTCGCCACGGCCCACGGCCTGGGGGCCGACGCGGCGGCGCTGTACCTGATGCTGCTCGCCATGCCCGACCCCACCGACCGCAACACCGCCCGGTGGACGGGGTGGAAGCCGGCCCGGCTCAAGGCGGCCCGTGCCGAACTGGCCGCCACCGACCTGGTGGTGTCGGCGGTACGGGCCAGGGCGGGACGGTCGCTGTTCCTGCCCGGCGCCTGGTCCGAGCAGAAGGCGCCGGTGCCGCCGGTCGAGCGGTGGAAGCTGCCGATGTACGGACCGGTCGCGGACGACCGGCCGGTCCTGGGCGTCCTGGTGCCGGCCGAACCGGCCGCCGAACTGTTCGCCCGCGCCTGGCGGCGGGTCCTCGACGGCGACGTCCCCCGCTTCGAGGAGCTGAAGGTCCGGCGCACCAGACGCCGCCGCTGACGGACCGCCGCCGACCGGCCGCCGGCCCCGGCGACGACACGGCGGGCCCGCGCCCGCCGCCGTCCGCGGGGGCGGCACGGCCGGAAGGCACGCCCCCGACGACGGCGCGGCGCACCCCACCCGGTGCGCCGCGCCGGTCACCCGTACCCACCCCCGGAGGAACCCCGCATGACCGTCACCGAACAGCCCGCCCCCGCCCGGCAGGTCCGGCCGGCCGAGGAGCGCCACGCCGCCGAACTCGCCTTCCTCGCCGCCCAGGACCCCGGCCCGCGCCCGCCCGGCTGGGTGCTGACCCCCCGCGCGGTCGTCACGTTCGTCTGCGGCAGCGACGGCGTGGAACTGGCCCTGCCCGAGCGCCGCGCGGACCTGCCGCCGAAGCTGGGGATCGCCCCCAAGTTCGTCGGCGAACGCGCCCTGGTGGAACGCTGCGTGGTCACCCTCGCGGGCGAGCGCGGCCTGCTGCTCACCGGCGAACCCGGCACCGCCAAGTCGATGCTCTCGGAACTGCTCGCCGCCGCCGTCAGCGGCACCAGCTCGCTCACCGTGCAGGGCACCGCCGGAACCACCGAGGACGCCTTCCGCTACGGCTGGAACTACGCCCTGCTGCTCGCCCAGGGCCCCACCCCGGGGGCCCTCGTCGACTCCCCGGTGCTCGCCGCGATGCGCACCGGCCGGGTGGTGCGCGTCGAGGAGATCACCCGCTGCCTGCCCGAAGTCCAGGACGCCCTGGTCTCCGTCCTCTCCGACCGCCGGATCACCGTCCCCGAACTGACCTCCACCGAGGACGCGGTGGTCGCCGCCGCGCCCGGGTTCACCGTCATCGCCACCGCCAACCTCCGCGACCGGGGAGTCTCCGAGATGTCCGCCGCGCTCAAGCGCCGGTTCAACTTCGAGACGGTGGACCCGATCGCCGACGCCGACACCGAGGCCGCCCTGGTCCGCCGGCAGGCCGTCGCGGCGGTCCGGCGCGCGGGCGCCTCCTTCGGCGTCGACGACGCGGTCCTGGACGCCCTCGTCACCGTCTTCCGGGACCTGCGGTCCGGCCGCTCCACCGAGGGCTGGGACGTGGAACGGCCCGGCACGGTCATGTCCACCGCCGAAGCCGTGCAGGTCGCCGCGTCGCTGGGGGTCGCGGCCGCGTACCTCCCGGGAGGGGACGTCCTCGACCTCCTGCCGGGCCACCTCCTCGGCGTCGTCCGCAAGGACGACCCGGCCGACCACGCGCGCCTCCTCGGCTACTGGGACGGTCCGGTCCGCCGCCGGGCGGAGAACGGCTCGGCCATGTGGCGCCGCCTCTGGGACCTGCGCGGGAGCCTGCGGTGACGCTCTCCGATCCCCGGGCGGCCGTGGACGCGCTGGCCGCGTCGCGCGCCCCGTACCTGCTGGGGGTACGCCACCACAGCCCGGCCCTGGCGGCCGTGGTGCCCGCGCTCCTCGACGAGGCGGGTGCCGAGGTGGTCTGCGTGGAGCTGCCGGCCGACTTCCAGCCCTGGCTGGAGCACCTGACGGACCCGGAGACCGTCGTCCCCGTCGCGCTGGCCGGGACGGACGGGCACGGACGCCTGTCGTTCTACCCCTTCGCGGACTTCTCGCCGGAACTCGCGGCGCTGCGATGGGCACGGGCCCACGGGGCGGAGGTCGTCTGCTGCGACCTCCCCCTGACCGACCCCGGTCGGTCGCCGTCGGACCCGGACGCCGACCACGACGGGGGAGGGGACGGCCTCCCGGGCATCGACGTGCCGGCGGACCCGGACCCCGGCGCGGAGCGGGCCGCGGGCGCGGAAACCGGCCGCGGACCGGAGGCGGCCGGCCCCGGGAACGGTACGGACGGGGGGAGCGCCCCCGCGTCCGCCGCCGACGCGGAGGGCGGGTCCGGCGGAAGCGCCCGCCGGGCCGGGCCGGACGCGGAGGGGCGCCGTTCCTTCGCCGGGGCGCTCGCCGCCGCCGGCACCGGCCGGGACGGCGAGGACATGTGGGACCGGACCGTGGAGGTGCTGGCGCCCGGCTGTTCCCCCGAAGCGGTGCGCCGCGCGGCCCTCGGCGTGGGCTGGGCCCTGCGCGACGACGCCCCGGTGTCCGCCACCGACCTCGCCCGCGAAGCCCGGATGCGCCGGGTGATCGCCGGGGCCTCGGCCGGAGGACGCCGGGTCGCCGCCGTGATCGGCGCCTTCCACGCACCCGCCCTGCTCGCACCGGCGGCCATGGACGCCGGCACGGATCGGGACGCGGACGCGAGTACGGACGCGAGCCGGGTCACGGACGAGGACCCGGGCGCGGGTACGGGCGAGGGCCCGGGCGCGGACGCGGAGGTCCCGGCGGGACCGGGCGCCGCCGGGCCGTCCGGGACCGGCCGGGGCCGCGCCCGGACGGCTCCCGCGCCCCCGGAGGCCCCCGCTTCCCCGGTGGCCCCGGTGGCCCCGGTGGTCGAGGTCGCCCCCGCGACCACGGACGGAGCGGTGACCTCGTTCGTTCCGTACTCCTTCGACCTGCTCGACTCCCGGTCCGGCTACCCCGCCGGAATCCGCGACCCGCTGTGGCAGCAGGCCGTGTTCACCGCCGCCGGCGACCCCGGCCGGATCCGGGAGGCCGCCGCCGCCTCGGTGACCGGTCTGTGCCGGGAACTGCGCCGCGCCGGCCACACCGCCGGCACCGGCGAGGCCGCCGAGACGCTGCGGCTGGCCTGCGACCTGGCCACGCTGCGCGGGCTCCCCGCGCCCGGACGCGGAGAACTCCTGGAAGCCGTCACCACCGTCCTCGGTCAGGGCGAACCCCTGGGCCGGGGCCGGGCGCTGGCCCGCGCCCTGGAGACCGTGTTCGTCGGCGCCGCGCGCGGCCGGACCGCCCCCCGGGCTCCCCGCTCCGGCCTCGGGCCCTCGGTGGAGGAGGAACTCGCCCGGCTGAAGCTGCCGTGCCCGGCGGACCCCGAACCCCGCGAGGTCCGCCTCGACCCGCTCCGTTCCCCCCTCGACGGCCGCCGCGAGATCCTGCTGCAACGCCTGCTCGTCATCGGAGCCTCCTACGGTGAACCCCTCGCCGTGGCGGCCACCGGCGACGGCACGGCGCTCGGCACCAAGTGGCGTCTGGCCTGGAACCCGTCCGTGCCCGCGAGGCTCGACCTCGCCGGGGTCCGGGGAGTCACCGCCGACCGGGCCGCCGCCGGCACCCTGGCCGGGATCGCGCGCCGCGAAGCCGCCGAGGGCGGCCCCACCCCGGACCAGATCCTCACCGGCCTCACCGCCGCCGCCCGCTGCGACCTGCCGGAGCTGGTCGACGCGCGGCTGGCCGAGGCGGCCGCCGTGCTGCCCGGCACCGCCGGCCTCCCCGACCTCCTCCGGGCGCTGGACCTCCTGGAGGGACTGCGGCGCGGCCACCACCCCGGCACCACCCGGGACGCCCGCGCCACGGCGGGCGCGCTCACGGGCGACCTCCTGGAGGCCGCCGTACGGTCGCTGCCCGGACTCGCCGGGAGCGACACCCCCGCGGACGCCGGCGCCCTCGTGGCGCTCGCGGACCGGTCGGCCGCCCGGCACCTGGGCCTCCGGATGGACCGGGCCCTCGCCGGACTCGCCGCCGAGGGCTCGCCGCTGATCCAGGGCGCGGCCCTGGCCGCACGGGTGATGCTCGACCTGGACCCGGCCACCGGGCTCGGGGAGCGGGTGGCGGACTGGATCGACGGCGCGACCTCCCCCGGCACACGGCGGGCCCTGGTGAAGCGCCTCACGGGCCTGCTCACGGCCGCGGGCCCCCTGCTCCAGGTGTCCCCGGGAGCGCTCACCCCGCTCCTCGACCGGATCGACGCCCTGTCCGACCGGGACTTCCTCGACCGGCTCCCGGCCCTGCGCGGCGGCTTCGACGCGCTGGCCCCGGCCGCCCGGGAGCGCCTCCTGACGACCGTGACCGAACGGCTCGGGGACCGGCTCGACCTCTCCCTCGACGTCCCGCCCGAACTGCTCGCCCTGTGGACGGCGGCCGACGCGGCCGGCCTGGCCGCGCTGAAGGCGTCGGCCCTGCCCGTCCCGGACGCCTCCGGGGCTCCCGGCCCGGACCGGGACGCCTCCGGGAAGCTCCCCTCCGCGCCGGACGCCTCCGGGGCCTCCCGTTCCGCCCCGGGCGCCGCCGCACCCGTGACCGGTCCGCCGGACGCGCACGCGGCCGGAGCACCGGGGGACCGGCGGCTCGGCCCGGCCGACCGGTGGCGCCTCCTCCTCGGCCGCCACGAGGACCGGCTGCCCGCCGGCGCCCGCCGTTACGCCCGCGCCCTGGACGAGCTCTACGGCACCGGACGCGGCGAGGGCGCCGACGACCTGGAGGGCGGCGGGTCCGGCCGGGGCGGGGGACCGGAACCGTCCTTCCCCACCGCCCGGGAGTGGTCGCGGGAACTGGAGGCCCTCTTCGGGGCCGACGTGCGCGAAGAGGTCCTGGCCGAGGCGGCCGACGCGGGGCGCGCCGACGCGCTCACCCAGCTGGACCCGGCGGCGGTGCGCCCCTCGGTGGAGCTGCTGAGTTCGGTCCTCTCCCTGGCGGGCGGCATGCCCGAGGCCCGACTCGCCCGGCTGCGCCCGCTGGTGAAGCGGCTCGTCGACGAACTGGCCCGGGAACTGGCCACCCGGCTGCGGCCCGCGCTCTCCGGGCTCGCCACCCCGCGCCCCACCCGCCGGCCCGGCGGCCGCCTCGACCTCGCCCGTACCCTGCGCGCCAACCTCGCCCACACCCGGCGCGCGGACGACGGCCGGATCGTGGTCGTGCCGGAACGGCCGGTGTTCGGCACCCGGGCGGGCAGGGAGGCGGACTGGCGGCTGGTCCTGGTGGTCGACGTCTCCGGTTCGATGGAGGCGTCGGTGATCTGGTCGGCGCTGACCGCCGCCGTGCTCGGCGGGGTGCCGACCCTCTCCACGCACTTCCTGGCCTTCTCCACGCGGGTGGTGGACCTGACCGACCGCGTCGACGACCCCCTGTCGCTGCTCCTGGAGGTCCGGGTCGGCGGCGGCACGCACATCGCGGCGGGCCTCGCGCACGCCCGCTCCCTGATCACCGTGCCGAGCCGCACCCTCGTCGTCGTGGTCAGCGACTTCGAGGAGGGCGCACCGCTCGCCGGCCTCCTGGGCGAGGTGCGCGCGCTGGCCTCCTCCGGCGCGCACCTGCTGGGCTGCGCGGCGCTCGACGACGCCGGGGCGCCCCGCTACTCCGTCCCGGTGGCGCGCCAACTCGTCGCCGCCGGCATGCCGGTGGCCGCCCTCAGTCCGCTCGCCCTCGCCCGCTGGGTGGGCGACCGCCTCCGTGGAGAACCCCGTTGAGCCCCGAACCCCTGCCGCCCGTCGCCCCCGACGTCCTCGCCGAAGCCGTCGAACAGCTCAGCGCCCGGCTGCGCGGGAGACTCGACGCCGCGATCGCGGACTGTGCCGGACGCGCCGTCCGGACCGCCGGCGGAGCCCTGTCCGTGCGTTTCGGCGAGGACACGGTGGTCACCCTGGACCCCGGCCCCTCCGGAACGGTCACCGACGCCGGACAGGCGCTCTGCACCTGCCTGCTGGCCCCGCGCTGCCTCCACCGCGCCGCGGTCCTGGGCGCGGCGCCGCTCGCGGACGCGCAGGCCCCGCCCGAACCGCCCGACCCCTCCGGACCCTCCGGGGCGACGGACGCCGGAACCGGACGGGCCGCGCCCTCCGGGAGCGCGCACGGCACCCCGCCCGCCTCCGCCGCCCCCGCGCCGGCCCAGGACACCGCGCCCCCGCCCACCCCCGCGCAGGTCCGTGCCGCGACCGCGTTGTGGGAGGCCGCCGCCGAGGCCCTGGCGGCGGGGGTCGCGGCCGGCGGGGCGGTCGTCCAGGCGGAACTGCTGCGCGCCGCCCACACCGCCCGCCTCGCCGGGCTCCCCCGGGCCGAGGCCGCCGCGCTGCGCGTCGTACGGGGACTGCGCGCCGCGCGGGAACGGAGCCGGGGACAGCGCCTCGGCGACCTCGCGGACGCCTTCCGCGACCTGCTGGCCGGAGCCGCACCGCTCGCCTCGGGCACGGCGGTTCCCGGCGCGACCGGTACCGCGCGCCGCGCCTACGGACAGGGCGGCAGCCTCCGGGTGTACGGCCTGTGCCGGGAGCCGGTCCTGTCCGCCACCGGGTACGGGGGCGTGACCACCCACCTGCTGGGCCCGGACGGTACCCCCTACACGGTGTCCGACGTGCGGCCCGGGGGACTGGCCCGTGCCAGGGGCGCGGGAAACGCGTCCGTGGCGCTCGGCGGGGCGGTCCTCGACCACGCGGGCCTCGCGCGCGGAGGGCTGCTGATCGTCGGCGCCACCGTCTCCGCGGACGGGCGGCTCGGCGCGGGCCGGAGCGTGAGCGCCACGCCGCTGCGCGGGACGGACTGGTCGCGGGAGCCCGCGGCGGCGCTGTTCGCCCGGCCGGTGGGCGAGGCGGCGGCCGCGGCGCTCGACCGGGGCACGGGGGAGAGCGACGGGCCCGGAGCCGCGCTCCTGGGGTGCGACGTGGAGGTGGCCGGCGCGGTGGGGGAGTACCTCGTGGTCCGTGTCGCCGGGGACGGGCCGTTGCTGCGGCTGCGCCCCGCCCACCCCCACCCGGAGCTGCCGTACGCCGCCAACCTGCGCCGGATCGCGGAGCACCCGGGCCTCGCGCTGCGGGTCCTGGGCCGTCCGGACCCGGACCGGGCGGCGACGCTCGCGCCGCTGGCGGTCGGCCCGGTGCCGGGGGCCCCGTACACGCTGCGGCTGCCGGACGAGTGGCTGGGACGGGCCGATCTGGGCTACGACCGGCTCCAGGGCGAGCACGTCCCGCGCGGGACGGCCGCCGGACGGCCCGGTCCGCCGGCCGCCGTACCGGACCCGCTGGCGGACGCGCCCCTGTGGCGGGTGCGGCGGCTCCTGGAGACGGGGGTCGCGGGCGGGCGGCGCGCCGTGGCCGAGGCCGGGCGGGGGACGGACGCGGCGGCCCTCCTCGCGCCGCTGCGCCGGGCGGGACTCGGCGGAGCGGCGCGGCTCGCGGAGGCCCTGACGGCGGAGGCGGACCGTCGCCCCCGCGACGTCTTCGGCCGCCTCACCGACGCCTCGGCCGACGGCTACGCGCGGGCGTGGCTCGCCTCGGCGATCCACCTGGCGGCGGCGGAGAGGTCGCTGGTGGTGGCCTCCTGGTCGTGACGCGGGGCCCGGGGCCGGTACGGGCGAGGAGGCCCGCGCCCTGAGGGGACGGCCGGTGGGCTCAGGCCGGATGTCCGGGCGTGAGGTCCACGACGTCACCGAACCGGAGGAGCGGCGGCCGGACCGTGTCGGGCGGGCCCTGTTCGACGGGGGCGAGCAGGAAGCCGACGTGGTCCCCGCCCCCGACGCGCCCGACGATTCGGCCGACGAACCAGGCGCAGGAGTCGGCGAGGACCGGTGCTCCGCCCGGCCCCGGCCGCCAGTCCACCCCGGCGAACGTGTCGGTGTCGTCGCCCGTCCGCTCCCCGAACCACGCCGCCGTCCCCTTCCGGTCGCTCCGCAGGACGTGGACCGCCAGGTGGGTGGCGCGGTGGGCGACGCGGCAGGTGTGGTTGGCGGTGGAGAGCCACACCACGAAGCGGAGCGGGTCGATCGAGCACTGGGAGGCGAACCCCACCAGACAGCCCGACCGGTCGTTCCCGGCCGAGGCCGTCACGACGTACATCGGATAGTCGAGCGCGTCGGTGAAACCGTCGGTGCCGGCCACGGTGAACTCCCGGAAGGGGCGGTGAGGGGCGGGACGCGGAAAGGACGCGTCTCCGCACCCCCCGTTCCCGGAAGCGCCCTGTCGCCCGGGCCCCTCGGAGAGGCGGCCCGGGGAACCCCGTGTCCCCCGATGGCCGCCCGGCAAACGCGCGACACGGGCCGCCCGTACGACATAACGTCCTCGGCGCGGGGTAGCGGCAGACCCATGGACACGAGACCCGAGCGCCGTCGCCCCGGTCCGCGCCCCGTCCCCGCCGGCCCGTTCCGGCCCGCGGCTCCCGCCGTGCGGGCGGAGCCGTACGGGCCCCGCCCGCCGGGAGCCCGACGAGAGGCCCGGGACCCCGAGGGGCGCCGTCGTCACCCGGGGGCCGGCAGGGCCCGACCGGCCCACCGCCTCGCGTCCGCACCGTGTCCACCGCCCCGAACGAGATCAGGGAGAGCCAGATGACCCACCACCGGAACGAAGAATCGGACCCGCGCACCACTCCGCCCTCCGAGGCTCCCGGAGAGAGCGGCGACCGGGAGGCGCGCGAGGAGGCGGCCGACGCGGTCGTCGGCGAGGCGGGCGAGAGCGACGAGGCCGACGGGGACGAGATCTCGGGCGGTCGCCACGAGGACGCGTAGGGAAGACCCGAACCGGTGCGACCGGGGGCCGTGAGTTCTCACGGCCCCCGGTCGCACGTCGTACGCCGGTCCCTCAGGCGCTCACGGCGGGAGGCGCGCTCCCGGGCGCCTGGAGCGGGGCGGCGGCCGGGCCGCTCGCCGTCAGGGGGATGCCGAGGCTCGCGCACATCCTTCGCGCCCTGGCGAGCGCGCTGAACGAGGCGGGGGACGGGCAGGCCGACGGGAACTCCAGGAACACCCGGGCGGGGCGGTAGGCGGAGACGATCGCCTCGATCTCCAGGGCCGCCGCGGCGCGGCTGGTGACGTCGAGCTCGCGCAGGAGTCTCAGGTGCAGGGTGCCGTCCTCGAAGGCGTGGCTCATGAGCATGGTCTACCTCCCGGACCTGGCGGGCGCCGTGGGCGCGGCACAGGGCCGTGATCGGTGGGGAGGGACCGGCGAGCGGCCCCGGTGCGGCGCACGGTGAGAAGTTCACGGGGATCGGGAGGGGCACCGTGGGCGCCGCTTCCTCGCGTGAGCCGGCCCGCGGGACCGCTCTTCGCCGGGCGCCCTGTGTCCAGCCCGAGGCAGCTCGACGGGGGACTGCCACCCCCATTATGCAAGGAACGCGCCTGCCTGCACCTTTCCCGTCCGGGGTCCGCGCGGCCGCCTCCCGATTGGGACGGGGAAGGCCGGGTACGCGGGCCACGACCACAGACGAGCCACGACGACACGGAGGAGGCCGACCCGTGAGTACGGTCGAGCAGACCATCGATGTGGACGTTCCGGTGCGGAACGTGTACGACCAGTGGACGCAGTTCGAGGAGTTCCCCCACTTCATGGAAGGGGTGGAGGAGATCCGGCAGATCGACGACCGCCACACCCACTGGCGGACCAAGGTGGCCGGGGTGCGGCGCGAGTTCGACACCGAGATCGTCGACCAGCTGCCGGACGAGCGCGTCGCGTGGCGCACCGTGGACGGCGAGGTCCGGCAGAAGGGCGTCGTGACCTTCCAGCGCCTCGACGAAGGACGCACCCGGGTCCGGCTCGCCATGGAGGTGGAGCCGGAGGGCGTGGTGGAGAAGGCCGGCGACGCCCTCGGCATCCTGGACCTGCGGGTCAAGGGCGACCTCAAGCGGTTCAAGGAGTTCATCGAGGAGCGCGGACGGGCGACCGGCGGCTGGCGCGGCCGCGTCCGGCCCTCGGACGCGGCGGGCCCGGCGGACGCCCAGGGGCCGTCCGGCACCTCCTCGCCCGGCTTCGGGACCCCGCCGGTTCCCCCGGCCGGTCCCGGGGTCCCCGGACAGCGCTGAACGGGCGCGGGGCCGGTCACGGACGATGGTCCGTGACCGGCCCCGCCGCTGTCCGCACCGCGCGGACCGCACTCCGCGAACCGCCCCGCGCGGAGGCGGCCCCGTGCCGCTCTCCGCACGCCCCCCACCGGGTCCCCGCCCGATTCCCGGGGAGCGGGTCACGGATCCCGGGTCACAGGTCCCGGATCTCGAAGGTCGCGCGCGCCTTGTTCATGAGGTCCGTGACGGTCTTCTCCGCGCCGTCCCCCGCGGGCACGTCCACCTCCAGGCTGAGGCGGTCCTGCCGGGACGTGACCACGACGAGGACCTTGTGCAGCCGCCGCGGCGTGCCCTCGCCCTCCTTGCTGTAGCTCTCGGTGAAGAACGCCGCGTCACGGCCCTGATGGGTGGTCGGTTCCACCGTGCCGACACTGGCGGCGCCCCCGGACGGCACGGAGGCCGTCTCGTGCTCCTTCTTCCACCGGTCCACGATGGCCAGGGGCGTCTCGGTGGCCTTCTCCTTCCTGACCACCTCCATCCACAGGTCGCCCTTGGGCGAGGTGTACCGCGTGCTGCGGTACGCCTCCTTCGTGGGGTCCAGGTCCTCCCACACGGTGATCTTCCAGTCGGACGGGGCCGCGACGGACAGCCGCATCCGGTACTCGTCGTACCGCTTCCAGCCCTCGGGCACCTTGTCGCCCGTCAACTGGAACACCAGAGTGGCGATCAGGGCCAGGGCGGCGGCCGCGCCGACCGCGATCCCCCGGCGGCTCCGGGCGAACCGGACCAGGGGCGGAGCGGGAGGACCGCCGGCCTCCGTCGCCGTCCCCGTCGCCAGGACGGTGGGCGTCCTCTCGGGGACGGGGCGGACCGGAGGAGCGGCGAGGGCGCCCAGGAGGGGCTGCGCCGCCTGGGCGGTGAGCCGGTTCTCCGGCTCCTTGCGCAGCAGTCCGGTGATCAGCCCCGTCATCTCGCCCGAACGCTGCGGCGGCGGAAGTTCCGAGAGCAGGATCGCCTGGAGGGTCGAGGGAGTGGTCTGCCGGCGGAACGGCGACACGCCCTCGACCGCCTGGTAGAGCATGATCCCGAGCGACCACAGGTCGGACTCGGGGCCCGGCCGGCGCCCCAGGACCCGCTCGGGGGCGATGTACTCGGGGGAGCCGATGAAGGCCCCGGTCTCGGTGAGCTTCTGCTCGCCCTCCACCTGGGCTATCCCGAAGTCGGTCAGGACGACCCGGTGGTGGTGGCAGACCATCACGTTGCCGGGCTTGACGTCCCGGTGCAGGACCCCGGCCTCGTGGGCGGCGTGGAGCGCGCCGAGGACGGCCTGCCCGATCCGCGCCGCCTCCCGGGGCTCCAGGGTGCCCTCGTCGAGGATCTCGGCGAGCGACCTCCCGCGCAGGAGCTCCATCACGATCCACGGCCGGTCGTCCTCCATGACGACGTCGTGGATGGTGACGACGCACGGGTGGTCGATCCGCGCCGCGGCCCGCGCCTCCCGCTGCATGCGCTGGTGGGCGGTGCGGCGTTCCGCGGCGGAGAAGTGCTCCGGGACCCGGGGCTCCTTGACGGCCACGTCGCGGTCGACGGCCTCGTCCCGTGCGCGCCACACCGTGCCCATGCCGCCCGCGCCCAGCCGCTCGAGCAGGCGGTAGCGGCCGCCCACGAGGCGGCCCGCGCCGGTGTCCGGCGGGGAGCCGTCCTTCGTCCCCGGGCGCGGGCCGGCGGCACCCCCGTGCTCCGCCGGACCGCGCCCGGACGCCCCCGGGGGGCGCTCCGGCGCCCCGGGGGCCGTTTCGGCCCCCGGGGCGCCGGGCGCGACCGGGGCCCCGAACCCCGGCGGCGCGGCGGGCGCCGGGCGGGCCGGATCGCCGGGCCGCGGCGCGGGAACCGGCGGTCGGAGCCCGTAACTCGTCGGCTCCTGCGGCCGTTCCCCGTTGCTCGTCATGAGCCACTCTCCACTTTCGTCCTACCGGCGTGCGCGTTCCGCACCCCGGGTCCGGGGCCGGGCCTCTCGCTGCCCGGGCCCGTTCCGGAGTGCGCACCCCCGCGCTCCGCATCCCGGTTCCGAGCCTGCCTGATCATGGACGGGCTTGTCCTTAGCACTCGGCGCACTACAGTTGGCACACCGTGCACTCGGCCCGGGGGTGCGCGGATCGCGGGGGCGAACCGTACGAGCCAGGGGGAGGGCCGGCATGCAGACGATCTTCGACAGCTTCGAGCTGCCCGTCCACGAACGGATCGACGCCTGGGTGGAGACCACGGCCCTCGCCCTGGTGCCGACCAGGTTCCGCTTCACGGACCCGGAGCGGTTCGGCGGCCGCCTGCGCGGGGTGTCGCTCGGGGCGGCGGACCTGACGGCGATGTCGTACTCGGGGCTCGTCTCCCAGCGCAGCCCCGCGCTGATCCGGAAGAGCGACCCGGAGCAGTACCAGCTCGCCCTGATCACCTCCGGGCGCCAGGCGATCGAACAGGACCGGCGCAGTGCCCTCCTCGGGCCGGGGGACCTGGTGCTCTACGACAGCTCCCTCCCGTTCGACGCCCGCGCCGAGACGGACGGGGGCGCGGCGGACTCGGTGCTGCTGCAGTTCCCGAAGAGCATGGTCCCCCTCCAGGCCCGCCACATCGGCGGACTCCTCGCCACCCCCCTGTCCGGCAGGGAGGGGGTCGGCAGCCTGTACGCCCGGTTCGTGACCGGACTCGTCGAGGAGCAGGACCGGTGCACCCCCGGCGACCTGGCCCGCCTCGGCACCACCCTCCTCGACCTGGCGGTCACCCTCCTGGCCCACCACGTCGACCGGGAACGCGCCGTGCCCGGGGAATCCCGGCAGGAGGTCCTCTTCCTCCGGATCACCTCGTTCATCGACGGCCACCTGGGCAGCCCGGACCTCACCCCGCCCGCCGTCGCCGGGGTCCACGGCATCTCCGTCCGCTACCTCCACCGCGTCTTCCAGCAGCGGGGCGAAACGGTCGCCGCGTACATCAGGCGCCGCCGTCTGGAGCAGTGCCGCAGGGACCTGGCCGACCCCGCCCTCCGGGACGTCACCGTCCAGGCCGTCGCGGCGCGCTGGGGCTTCCCCCGGCCGGCCGACTTCACCCGCTCCTTCCGCCGGGCCTTCGGGACGACCCCCCGCCAGTACCGGGAGGACGCGCTCGGCGGACGCTCCCCGGCAGGCGGCTGAACACGCGTGCGGGCCGGAGATCTGGTTACTTGGGGAGCATGACGAAGACCGCCCTCGTGATCATCGACATGCTCAACGCCTACGACCACCCCGACGCGGAACTCCTCGTCCCCTCGGTGGAACGGGCCCTCCCCGCGGTGGAGCGCCTCCTGGAGCGCGCCCGGAAGCGGGGCCTCCCGGTGATCTACGTCAACGACAACTTCGGGAAGTGGCGCTCCCACCACGGGGAGATCCTGGAGGCGGCGCTCGACGGCCCGCGCGCCGACCTGGTCGATCCGGTCCGGCCGGACGAGACGTCCTACTTCGTCGTGAAGGCGCGCCACTCGATCTTCTTCGAGACGCCGCTCGCCTACCTGCTGGGAACGCTCGGCGTGGACCACCTCGTGCTCTGCGGACAGGTCACGGAGCAGTGCGTGCTCTACTCCGCCCTCGACGCCCACATCCGGCACCTCTCGGTCACGATCCCCCGGGACGCCGTGGCCCACATCCACGAGGACCTGGCCGACGCCGCCCTGCGCATGATGGAGGTCAACATGGGGGCGCGCATCTGCTCCGCCGACGAAGCCCTGGAGAGCGCGGACACGGCGGACACCGCAGACACGGCGGACACCACGGACGCCCCGGACCGGTGACGGCCGCCGGCCCGGTTTTCCGGGCCGGGACGGCGCGGGGGCGGCCGCCCCCACACGGGAGCGCGGACCCGCGCGTACGGCACGCGGCGCCGGGTAGGGGCGGGGAGGAGCGGAAGAGATCCTTCCCGGCGACGGGCGGGCCGGACACGGCCGCCACCGGACCGTCCTCCCCAACACGAGGGAGAAGGTGTACGGCATGAACACCGGCATCGGCACGTCGCACGCGCTCCCGCGCCGGCCCTTCCGGGCGGGCCGGCGGTGAGCCGCGCACGCGTCCTGCCGGGCCGCCGTCCGCCCGGAGGCGGCCGGGAGCGTCCGGCCCGCGGGCGGCCCACCCCGATACACGTCGGCGACACGGAGGTCGGATCCTCATGAACGCGTCCATGTCCCTGGTGCTCCTGCCGGACGGCCACCTCGTGCTTCCCGCCGACGAGGTGACCGGGCTGCTCCGGCACCTCGCGGCCGGGTGGCTGGAGTCGACCGGTGAGGAAGACGATCCCGGCCTCGCCCCGGAGACGGTGGCGGTCCTGGCGGGTGCCCTGACGGAGGTCGCCGACCGGATCGACGTGG
The DNA here is from genome assembly GCF_042892575.1 of Streptomyces sp. NPDC001744. NCBI lineage: Bacteria > Bacillati > Actinomycetota > Actinomycetes > Kitasatosporales > Streptomycetaceae > Streptomyces > Streptomyces sp. NPDC001744. The sequence goes on along the minus strand of NZ_JBIAUG010000023.1, from coordinate 94,198 downwards.
AGTGCATCGCGCTCGCGCCGCCCGGGAGCGAGGACCCGTTCGACGACGGGGGCCCCTTCGACGACGGAGGCCCGTTCGGCGGCGGGGGACCCTCGGCCGGTCCCGGTTCCCCCGGTGACGACCCCCTCAGGGACCGCTACGGCGATCCGTACGACGGAGACGGTCCGCCGCCGCCCTGAGCGAGCGGGGGCGCGGGGCCGGCCTCCACGGATCGTTCCTCGCCAGGAGCGCGCCGACGTCCGCGAGGCGCCAGCGGCGCGCGTCGAGTTCCGGGTCGTCCAGGTCGTCCCAGTCCAGCGGGGCGGCCACGGGCGCGCCCGGCCGGGACCGCACCGTGTACGGGGCCACGGCCGTCTGCCCGTACGCGTTGCGCTGGACGTCGAGGTACAGGCGCCCCTCCCGCGCCTTCTTGCGCACCTCGGTGGTGAGCCGGTCGGGGTGGCGGGAGGCGAGCACCCCGGCGACGCCGGAGGCGAAGGCGCGCACGTCGTCGAAGGGGGCGCTCCGGTCCAGCGGCACCAGGACGTGCAGGCCCCGTGAACCGGTGGTCATGAGCAGCGACGGCAGCCCCACCTCGTCCAGCAGGCCGCGGAGCCACCGCGCGGCCTCCCGGACCGGCGCGAACCCCTCCCCGGCCGGGTCGAGGTCGAAGACCAGCCGGTCCGGGTGGTGCGGGCGGTCGGTCCTGGACAGCCACCGGTGCAGGGTCACGCAGCCCTGGTCGGCGAGGAGGACCAGGGTGGCCGCGTCCTCGCCCAGGACGTACGTGACGGTCCCGTCCTCCTTCGGCATCTCGGCGCGCCGCACCCAGTCCGGGAAGTGGTCCGGCACCTCCTTCTGGAAGAAGCCCCGGTCGCCGATGCCGTTCGGATGCCGCTCCATCGTCAGCGGACGGCCCCGCAGGTGCGGCAGCATCCTCGGCGCCGCGGCCCGGTAGTACTCCGCGAGGTCCGCCTTGGTGATGCCGTCCCCGGGGAAGAGCACCTTCTCCGGACGGCCGATCGTGACGGTGCGCCTGCCCGCCCGCACCTTCCGCGTGTCCGCCATCGCGTCCTCCTCCTTCTGTCTTCCGCCGTCCGCCACGGGTGGGCCCCCGTGGGACCGCTACCCGCGAGGACGCGCCGCTACCGGTGTTCCCCCGGACGCCGTGGCCGGGGAGCGCATACGACCCCGCCGTCCGGGGCAGCCGCGACCTGTCCCCGGCAGCCGTACGTGAGGAGTTTGACCATGAGGGCGCTGACCTGGCACGGACACCGCGACGTCAGGGTGGACACCGTGCCCGATCCCCGGATCGTCGATCCGACGGACGTGATCATCCGGGTCACCTCCAGCGGCATCTGCGGCTCGGACCTGCACCTGTACGAGGTGTTCGGGCCCTTCCTGGACCCCGGCGACATCCTCGGCCACGAGCCCATGGGCATCGTGGAGGAGGTGGGCCCCGAGGTGAGGAACCTCAGGCCCGGGGACCGGGTGGTGGTGCCGTTCAACGTCTCCTGCGGCACGTGCTGGACGTGCGGCCAGGGGCTCCAGTCGCAGTGCGAGACCACCCAGGTCAGGGAGTACGGGACCGGCGCCTCCCTCTTCGGGTACACCAAGCTCTACGGGCAGGTCCCCGGCGGCCAGGCGGAGTTCATGCGGGTCCCCTTCGGCGACACGCTGCCCGTCAAGGTGTCCGGGGACGCCCCCGACCAGCGGTACCTCTACCTCTCCGACGTGCTGCCGACCGCCTGGCAGGCCGTGGCCTACGCCGACGTCCCGCCCGGCGGCACCGTGACCGTCCTCGGGCTCGGGCCCATCGGCGACATGGCCGCCCGCATCGCGCTCCACCGGGGCGCGAGCAAGGTCATCGGCGTGGACCTCGTCCCCGACCGGCTCCGGCGCGCCCGGGACCGCGGCGTCGAGGCGCTCGACCTCAAGGAGCTCGGCGACGGCCTCGGCGACCGGGTGCGCGACCTCACGGACGGCCGGGGCACGGACGCGGTCATCGACGCCGTCGGCATGGAGGCGCACGGCGCCCCGCTCACCAAGGCCGCCCAGAAGATCCCGGGCTTCCTCCCCGACGCCCTCGGCAAGAAGCTGATGACCAGGGCCGGCATGGACAGCATGGCCGCCTTCGACACGGCGGTGGACGTGGTCCGCCGGGGCGGCACCATCAGCCTGTCCGGCGTCTACGGCGGCGCCGTGGACCCCGTCCCGATGTTCAGCCTCTTCGACAAGCAGATCCAGCTCCGCATGGGCCAGGCCAACGTCTGGCGGTGGGTGAAGGACATCCTGCCGCTCCTCGACGACGCCGACCCGCTCGGCGTCGACGGCTTCGCCACCCACACCCTGCCCCTGGAGGACGCGCCCCAGGCGTACAAGACGTTCCAGGCCAAGGAGGACGGCATGGTCAAGGCGGTGCTGACCCCCGGCCGCTGACCGGGCCCCGCGCGGCGCGGTCCACTCGTCCGCCGGACGAATAGTGTGAAGTCATGACTTCGTGGAAGTCGTCCTTCATGAAGATCCCCGATACGGCGCCCCGGGACACGACCGGCCGCACGCGCACCCCCCTGCCCGACAGCACCGCACCTCTGCTCCTCAAGGGGTACGCCTGGCTCCCCGACCTGCGCCGGCGGGCCCACGACGTCCCGGCCGTGCCGGTACGGCTCCTCGGGAAGCGGGGGACCGCGCTGCACGGCAAGGAGGCGGTGGACTTCTTCTACGACGAGAAGCACGTCCGCCGGCACGACGCCATGCCGGGGCCCGTCCTGGACACCCTCTTCGGGCGCGGAGCCGTCCACACCCTCGACGGGGAGGCGCACCGCGCGCGCAAGGCCCTCTTCCTGGACACGCTCAAGGACCCGGCGCGGGTCGCGGCCCTCGCGCGCAAGGCCCAGGAGGAGTGGGACCGGGCGGAGGCCGACTGGCGGGGGCGGGACCGGGTGGTCCTCTTCCACGAGTCCGCCCGCGTCCTGACCCGGGCCGTGCACGACTGGGCCGGGGTCCCCCTGCCCGCGGACGAGGAGGAGGCCACCGCCCGGGACCTCGTGGCCATGGTGGACGGCTTCGCCACCGTGGGCCCCCGGCACGTCCGCGCCCGGCTGGCCAGGAAGCGCCAGGAAGGGCGGCTCGCCCGGCTGATCGGGGAGCTCCGGAGCGCCGGCCTCCCCCCGGAGCCGGAGCACGCCACGATCGCCCGGGCGGTCGCCGCGCACGTGGACGCCGACGGCCGGCGGCTCGATCCGCACACGGCGGCCGTGGAACTCCTGAACGTCCTCCGTCCCACGGTCGCGGTCAGCTGGTTCCTCACCTTCTCCGCCCACGCCCTGCACCGGTGGCCCGAACACCGCGCGCTCCTCGCGGCGGACGAGCGCCACGCCTGGGGCTTCGCGCAGGAGGTCCGCCGCTTCTACCCCTTCGCGCCGTTCACCGGCGGCCTCGCCGCGACCGACACCGAGTGGGGCGGCGTCACCATCCCGGAGGGCAGCCTGGTCCTCCTCGACCTGTACGGCCACGACCACGACCCGGACCTGTGGCCGGACCCGTACTCCTTCGACCCGGCCCGGTTCACCCGGGAGGGCGTGGTGATCGGGCGCGACGACCTCGTCCCGCAGGGCGGGGGCGACCCGGCGGCGGGCCACCGCTGCCCCGGGGAGGACATCACCCTCGCCCTCCTGGCCGCCCTGGTCCCGCGGCTCGCCCGGCTGCCCCACGAGGTGCCCGACCAGGACCTGTCGATCCCCCTGAGTCGCGTGCCGACCCTCCCGCGCAGCGGCTACGTCATGGAGCGCGTCCGCGCGGAGGCGCCGGCCCCGGTGGGCTGACCGCGAGGCCGCCGGACGTTTGGCCGGCGGCGTTCCGGACACCGGAGGTAGCAGCGGACCCGGTGGCGGCGCCCCGGGCCGTGCCCGGGGCGCCGGACCGCCCCGCCTTCCGTACGAGGCCGCCGTCGTCGCGGCCGGTGAGAGGAGACCAGGATGCGCGAGCCGCACACGCCGGGGGAGTCGGAGGAACCGATCCCCCGCGACCGCGAGGACCAGCAGGCCGTCGAGGGCGAGGACCCGTCGGCCATCCCCCTTCCCCAGGTTCCGGGCGGCGACGGCGGCCTGCCGGACACGGAGGAGTCCGGTACGGGCCCCCGGGGCCGTCCGGAGACCGGCGGCGTGGATCCCGAGCAGCCCGCCCCCGACGAACCGGCCGACTGACCGGGCGGTCCCGGCCCAGCCAGCCAGCCAGGCCGCCCGGACCGGAGCCCGCGGTTCCGCCCGGCCCCGGCGGCCCCGGACCGCGACCCGGCCAGGCCCGCCGGACCGGAACCGGCCGGCCGCCGTCACCGGGCCGCGCCCTCCGGGTCGCGGGAGCCCCGCCGCCGGGGCAGCCTGGACCGGAGCCGTGCTCGCCATGGAGACCGGCCCCGGATGCGAGACGCGAAGGCGCCGGGACGCGAAGGCGCGAAAACGTCAGGACGTGAGGACACGGAGATGGGTGCGTTCGAACCGTTGCGCCGCTGGCCCGTATACCGCCAGCTCACCGGCGCCGACCCCCTCGGCCGCGGCCGGGCCGCCACCTCGCCGCGCACCGAGGGACTGCGTCCCCGGACCGCGACCGCCGACCGGGTCGTCCCCTCCGTCTGTCCCTACTGCGCCGTCGGCTGCGGCCAGCAGGTGTACGTCAAGGACGACCGGGTCGTGCAGATCGAGGGCGACCCGGACTCCCCGATCAGCCGGGGCCGCCTCTGTCCCAAGGGCTCCGCGACCCTCCAGCTCACCACGGGCTCCGCCCGCCGCCACGAGGTGCTGTACCGGCGCCCGTACGCGACCGACTGGGAGCGGCTCGACCTCGACACGGCGATGGAGATGGTCGCGGACCGGGTGATCGAGACCCGGCGGCGCACCTGGGAGTGGGAGCACGAGGGGGTGCGCACCGCCCGCACGATGGGCATCGCCAGCCTGGGCGGGGCGACCCTCGACAACGAGGAGAACTACCTCATCAAGAAGCTCTTCACCGGACTCGGGGTGGTCCAGGTGGAGAACCAGGCCCGGGTCTGCCACAGCGCGACCGTCTCCGGCCTCGGCACCAGCTTCGGCCGGGGCGGCGCGACCACCTTCATGCAGGACCTCCAGCACGCCGACTGCATCGTCATCCAGGGCTCCAACTACGCCGAGGCCCACCCCGTCGGCTTCCAGTGGGTCACCGAGGCCAAGGCGCGCGGCGCCACCGTCATCCACGTGGACCCCCGCTTCACCCGCACCAGCGCCCTGGCCGACCTCCACGTCCCGATCCGCGCCGGCGGCGACATCGCCTTCCTCGGCGGGATCATCCACCACGTCCTGAGCGAGGAGAAGGACTTCCGCGAGTACGTCCTCGCCTACACCAACGCCGCCACCCTGATCGGCGAGGACTACCGGGACACCGAGGACCTCGGCGGGATCTTCTCCGGCCTCGACGAGGAGAACCGGCACTACGACCCGGCCTCCTGGCAGTACGAGGGCGGCCGGGTCCAGCAGCCCACCGGAGAGGTCGACGAGCAGTACGGACGGCGCGAGGAGAACGACCGGGACGGGGAAACCGGCGAGACCGGTGAACCGGTCGAGTCCGAGGCCCACGGTTCCGGCGGGGCCCAGGCCCACCCCTGGCCCCGGCGGGACGACACCCTCCAGCACCCCCGCTGCGTCTACCAGATCCTCAAGCGCCACTACGCCCGCTACACCCCGGAGTTCGTGGAGGAGGTCTGCGGCGTCCCGCAGGAGACCTTCCGCAAGGTCTGCTCCGCCCTGACCTCCAACTCCGGCCGCGAACGGACCAGCGCCTTCGTGTACGCCGTGGGCTGGACGCAGCACACCACCGGCTCGCAGTACATCCGGGCGGCGAGCATCCTCCAGCTCCTCCTGGGCAACATCGGCCGCCCCGGCGGCGGCATCCAGGCCCTGCGCGGTCACGCCTCCATCCAGGGCTCCAGCGACATCCCCACCCTCTTCAACCTGCTCCCCGGCTACCTGCCGATGCCGCACGCCCACGCCCACGAGACGCTGGACGACTTCATCGACGCCAGCCGCACCGAGAAGGGCTTCTGGGGCAACATGCGGGCGTACTTCGTCTCCCTCATGAAGTCCTACTACGGTGACGCCGCCACGGCGGAGAACGACTTCTGCTTCGGCCACCTGCCCCGCCTGACGGGCTCCCACAGCACCTACGACACGGTCATGGCCCAGCTCGACGGCGTCTGCAAGGGCTACTTCCTGATGGGCGAGAACCCCGCCGTCGGCTCCGCCAACACCCGCCTGCAGCGCCTGGGCATGGCGAAGCTCGACTGGCTCGTCGTCCGCGACTTCTCCCTGATCGAGTCCGCCACCTGGTGGAAGGACGGCCCCGAGATCGAGACCGGCGAACTGCGCACGGAGGACATCGGCACCGAGGTCTTCTTCTTCCCGGCCGCCGCCCACACGGAGAAGTCCGGCTCCTTCACCAACACCAACCGCTGGCTCCAGTGGCACCACGCCGCCGTCGAACCGGCCGGCGACGCCCGCAGCGACCTCTGGTTCATCTACCACCTCGGCCGCCGCGTCAAGGAACGCCTCGCCTCCTCCGACGACCCGATGGACCGGGCGATCCAGGACCTCACCTGGGACTACCCCGTCGACGGCCCCCTGGAGGAACCGATCGCCGAGGCCGTGCTCGCCGAGATCAACGGACGCGGCCCCGACGGCGCCCCGCTCGACGCCTACACGCAGCTGAAGGACGACGGCTCCACCGCCTGCGGCTGCTGGATCTACTGCGGCGTGTACGCGGACGGCGTCAACCGGGCCGCCCGCCGCACCCCCCACACGGAGCAGGACTGGGTGGCCGCCGACTGGGCGTGGGCCTGGCCCGCCAACCGGCGCATCCTCTACAACCGGGCCTCGGCCGCCCCGGACGGCACCCCGTGGAGCGAACGGAAGGCGTACCTCCGCTGGGACGCCGACGCCGGGCGCTGGACCGGGCCCGACGTGCCCGACTTCATCCCGGACCTGCCGCCCGACCACGTACCCCCCGAAGAGGCGACCGGGCCCGACGCGCTGCGCGGCGACGACCCGTTCATCATGCAGGCCGACGGCAAGGGCTGGCTCTTCGCCCCCGCCGGCCTGGAGGACGGGCCCCTGCCCACGCACTACGAACCACAGGACTCGCCCTTCACCAACGCCCTCCACCCGGACCACTCCCGGTCACCCGTGCGGCAGCTCAAGAGCCGCGAGGGCAACCTTTACCACCCCAGCGGCGGGGAGCCCGGCGCCGACGTGTACCCGTACGTCGTCACCACCCACCGCCTCACCGAGCACTTCACCGCGGGCGGCATGAGCCGCTGGTCGCCCTACCTCTCCGAACTCCAGCCGGAGTTCTTCTGCGAGGTCTCGCCCCGGCTCGCCGAGGAACGCGGCCTCGAACACGGCGGCTGGGCCACGATCATCACCGCCCGCAACGCCGTCGAGGCCCGGGTGATGGTGACCGAGCGGATCGTCCCGCTGACCGTCCACGGCCGCACCGTCCACCAGATCGGCCTCCCCTTCCACTGGGGGCCCAACGGGATCGCCACCGGCGACGCGGCCAACGAACTCGTCGCCATCGCCCTCGACCCGGACGCCCACATCCAGGAGGACAAGGCGCTGACCGCCGACATCCGCCCCGGCCGCCGTCCCCGCGGCCCGGCGCTGCCCGCGCTCGTCGCCGACTACCGGCGCCGCGCCGGCATCACCGCCACCACCGGAACGGAGCCCCGCCCGTGAACCTCTTCGACAGCGGACTCTTCTCCGGCAACCGGCTCGACGGACCCGAACCCGACCCGGCGGGCGACGCGGGCCACCCCGACCCGCCGCCCCGCGTCGGCTTCTTCACCGACACCTCGATCTGCATCGGCTGCAAAGCGTGCGAGGTCGCCTGCAAGGAGTGGAACGCGATCCCCGAGGACGGCATGGCCCTCACCGGCATGTCGTACGACAACACCCAAGCCCTCGGCGCCTCCACCTGGCGCCACGTCGCCTTCGTCGAACAGCGCGTCCCGGCCCCCGAGGGCCGCACCGAACTGCCCCTCGCGGACGGGCCGGAGGCCCCCGCCGGACGCCCCCTCGACAGCGGCGGGAGGACGGCGGGGGAGACCGGCCCCGGCGAACTGCGCTGGCTGATGTCGTCGGACGTGTGCAAGCACTGCACCCACGCCGCCTGTCTCGACGTCTGCCCCACCGGCTCCCTCTTCCGCACCGAGTTCGGCACGGTCGTCGTCCAGGAGGACATCTGCAACGGCTGCGGCTACTGCGTCCCCGCCTGCCCGTACGGAGTCATCGAGCAACGCCCCGAGGACGGCCGCGCCTTCAAGTGCACCCTCTGCTACGACCGGCTCGGCGCCGGACAGGAACCCGCCTGCGCCAAGGCGTGCCCCACCGAGTCCATCGCCTTCGGACCGCTCGACGAACTCCGCGAACGCGCCGCCGCCCGTGTGGAGGAGCTGCGGGAGGCCGGTGTCACGGGCGCCCGTCTGTACGGCCACGACCCGGAGGACGGGGTCGGCGGCGACGGCGCGTTCTTCCTGCTGCTCGCCGAACCCGAGGTCTACGGACTCCCGCCCGACCCGCGGGTCACCACCCGCGACCTCCCCTCCATGTGGCGGCACGCCGGCGCGGCCGCCCTCTCCCTCCTCGCCGGCTGCGCCGTCACGTTCGCCCTGCCGGCCCTCGCACGGAAGAAGGCGACCCGATGAGCGGACGACGGCGCGGCGAGCGGCTGATGGTGGAGCGGGCCGAGTTCACCTCGTACTACGGCAAGCCGGTCATCAAGGCCCCCTCCTGGTCCGCGCGGGACATCGCCGGCTACTTGTTCCTCGGCGGCCTCGCCGGAGCCGGCTCGGTCCTTGCCGCCGGCGCCCAGCTCACCGGCCGGGAGACCACCGCGAAGGCGCTCAAGGTCTCGTCCCTGGCGGCGGTCTCCCTCTCCGCCGCCGCCCTCGTCCACGACCTCGGCCGGCCCGCCCGCTTCACCCACATGCTGCGCGTGGCCAAGCCCACCTCCCCGATGAGCATGGGCTCCTGGCTCCTGTCCGCGTACGGCCCCGCCGCCGGGGGCGCCGCCCTCAGCGCGGTGACCGGCCGGATGCCCCGGGCCGGAGCCGCCGCCACGGGCGCGGCGGCGCTCCTCGGACCGCTCCTGACCACGTACACCGCCGTCCTCGTCGCGGACACCGCCGTCCCGGCCTGGCACGGCGCACACCGCGAACTGCCCTACCTCTTCGCCGCGTCCGCGACCGCCGCCGCCTCCGGCATGGCGCTCGCGGCCGGGCCCCGCGGGGAGAACGGACCCGCGCGCCGCGCCGCCGTCCTCGCCGCGGTGGGGGAGGGGCTGGCGAGCCGGGCCGCCGAACGCGGCCTCGGCCCCGTCGTCGCCGAGACCTGGAAGACCGGGCGCGCGGGCCGGCTCCTGCGCGCCGCGCGGGTCCTGACGGCCGGCGGGGCCGCGGGAGCCGCCCTCTTCGCCGGCCGGAGCCGCGCGGCGGCCCTGACGAGCGGTCTGGCGCTGCTCGCGGGCTCCGCCTGCACCCGCTTCGGCGTCTTCGCCGCGGGCATCGCCTCGGCCGAGGACCCCAAGTACACCGTCGTTCCCCAGCGCGCACGCCTCGAAGCGGACGCCGACACAAGGACTTCATGACCCCTTCCGACATAACGTTCGCGGTTCTGGGCCTCGGAGCACTGGCGGCGGCGGTGGTGCCGCGGCTCGTCAGCGGCAGACCCCTGTCCATGCCCATGGTGTTCCTGGCGGCCGGAGCCCTCTCCGGCCTGCTGCCCGTCCCCCTGCCCGACGTCGACCCCGTGGCGGACCGGGTCTGGATCGAGCACGTCACCGAGATCTGCGTGATCGTCTCGCTGATGGGCGCCGGACTCGCGCTGAACCGGCGCTTCGGGCTGCGCGCCTGGGCCGGGCCCTGGCGGCTCCTCGGCATCACCCTGCCCCTGACCGTCGCCGCGACCACCGCGCTCGCGTGGTGGCTCCTCGACTGGCCGGCGGCCACCGCGCTGCTCGCGGGAGCCCTCCTGTCACCCACCGACCCGGTGCTCGCGGCGGAGGTGCGGGTGGGGGAGCCGACCGACGAGGAGGACGACGAGGACGAGGTCCGCTTCACGCTCACCGCCGAAGCCGGCCTCAACGACGGACTGGCCTTCCCCTTCGTCCTCGCCGCCCTCGCGCTCGCCGGCGCGGGCGGCGTCCTCACGGAGGTGGACTGGGGGCGCTGGTTCGGCGTCGACCTCCTGGCCAGGGCGGCCGTCGCCGTCGCGGTCGGGGTGATCCTCGGGCGCCTCCTCGGCTGGATGTTCTTCAGGGCCGGGGCCTCCTCGCTCCGGCTGTCCGAACACATGGAGGGCTTCGTCGCGCTCGCGGCCACCTTCCTCTCCTACGGAATCACCGAACTCGCCCACGGCTACGGCTTCGTGGCCGTCTTCGTCACCGCCTGCACCGTCCGGGCCGCCGAGCGCGGCCACGGCTACCACAAGGTGCTGCACGGATTCACCGAGCAGGTCGAGCGCCTCCTGACGGCCGCCCTGCTCTTCCTCCTCGGCCGCTACCTCGCCACCACCGGGATCGAGGCGCTGACCTGGCGGACGGTCCTGCTCGCCCTCGCCCTGATCGTGGTCGTCCGCCCGCTGACGGGGTGGATCGCGCAGATCGGCTTCGTCACCGGCCCCCGGGAACGCGTCGTCGCCGCCGTCTTCGGCCTGCGCGGCATCGGCTCCCTCTTCTACCTCTCGTACGCGCTCGGGCACCACGGGTTCGAGGCGCGGGCCCACGAGCTGTGGGTGCTGACCGCCACCACGGTGGCGCTCTCCGTCCTGCTGCACGGCGCGAGCGCCACCCCGGTCATCCGCCACCTGGACCGCCTCCGCGAGATCCGGCCGTCCCACGCGCCCCCGTGAGGGCCCGTCGGTCCGTCGGCCCGTACGCACCGCTGCGGGGCGCGGTCGGGCAGGCGCGCCGCCGCCCGCCCCACCGCGACGGAACGGGAGGAATGGTGCGGTCGGGACGGGGGAGACGCGACGGTGAGAACGTCCGTCCCGGGCGGCGACCGGGCCCACGGGGACGCGACAGGGACAGCAGGACGGAGGACCACGATGGACACCGGCGAGAACGAGTACCGGATCGCCAGGTTCAGAGACCGGCTCGCACGCGAGGACACGGCCGAACTCGGCGTGCGCGTCGAGGCGCGCGGCGCGGCCGTGCTCCTGACGGGCACCGTGCCGACGGCCGAGGGCCGGGAGGCCGTCCTCCGGCTCGCCCGGGAGGAACTGGCCGGGCTCCCGGTCCGCGCGGACCTGGTGGTCGCCTGCGTCGATCCCCCCGAGCGGCCCGAGGAGCTGCTGTGACGGCCCCGGAGCGGCCCGAGGGGCCCGTCGTCCGGGTGGCGGCCGTCGGCGACATCCATCTGGGCCCGGACTGCCGGGGTCTGCTGCGTCCCTCCTTCGAGACGCTGCCGCTCTGCGCGGACGTCCTCCTCCTCGCCGGCGACCTGACCCGTCACGGCACGGTCCCCGAGGCGGAGGTCGTCGCCGACGAGGTCCGCGACCTCGGCGTCCCCGTCGTGGCCGTCCTCGGCAACCACGACTACCACTCCGACCGGGAGGCGGACGTCGCCCGCGTCCTCACCGAGGCGGGGGTCACCGTCCTGGAGGGCGGCACGGCGCTCCTGCCGGTGGACGGCGGGCGGCTCGGCGTCGCCGGGGTGAAGGGCTTCTGCGGCGGGTTCGCGGGCCGCAGCGCCGGGGAGTTCGGCGAACGCGAGATGAAGGACTTCGTCCGCACCACGCGCCGCGCCGCCGAGAGCCTCCACGGTGCCCTGGAGGACCTGTCCGGCTGCGAGGCGCGGATCGCCCTCACCCACTTCTCGCCCGTCCCCGACACGCTCGCGGGCGAACCGGTCGAGATCCACGCCTTCCTGGGCAGCTACCTCCTGGCCGAGGCCATCGACGGCGCGGGCGCCGACCTCGCGGTGCACGGCCACGCCCACCTGGGCACCGAGCACGGCATGACGGCGGGCGGGGTGCGCGTCCGCAACGTCGCCCAGCCGGTCATCCGGAAGGCGTTCGCCCTCTACCACCTGCCGCTCGCGGGGGGACGGGAGGAGACGGGAGACCGGGAGGGGACCGGACGGATCGCCCCGCCCCCGGCCGTGGACGCCCCCATGTGACCTCCGGACGCACGGGTGCCCCCGCCGGCCGCCGGCGGGGGCACCCGTACGTCCGGAGGCCTACGGCAGCGGGGTGCCGCCGGTGGCGTTGACGACCTCGCCGGTGATGTAGCTCGCCCCGGGGGAGGCGAGGAAGACGTACGCGGGCGCCAGTTCCGCCGGCTGGGCGGGGCGCCCCAGCGGCGACTGGGCGCCGAAGTCCTCCGTGCTCGGCATCGTCGCGGGGATGAGCGGGGTCCACACCGGTCCGGGGGCGACCGCGTTGACGCGGATGCCGCGTTCGGCCAGGAGCTGGGCCATGCTGTGGGTGAAGGAGACGATCGCCGCCTTCGTCATCGCGTAGTCGAAGAGGTGCGGACTGGGCTGGTAGCCCTGCACGGAGGTGGTGTTGATGACGCATCCGCCGCGCGGCATGTGGGCCAGCGCCTCGCGGGTGAGCCAGAACATCCCGTACAGGTTGGTCTTCATGACCCGGTCGAACTGCTCCGTGGTGACGGCCTCGATCCCGTCCGGCTGGGACATCTGGTAGGCGGCGTTGTTGACCAGGAGGTCGACGCGCCCCAGCTCGTCCACCGCCCGGCCGATCAGGGCCTTGCACTGCTCCTCGTCCCGGATGTCGCACGCGACGGGCACCGCCGTGCGCCCCGCCTCGCGGACCAGGCGCGCCGTCTCGGCCGCCTCGTCCGCCTCCTCGGGGAGGTGGGTGAAGACGACGTCCGCGCCCTCGCGGGCGAACGCCAGGCAGACGGCCCTGCCGATCCCGGAATCCCCGCCGGTGACGACCGCGGCGCGGTCGGGGAGCAGGCCGTGGCCCCGGTAGGAGTCCTCCCCGTGGTCGGGCCGGGGGTCCATCCGCTCGGTCGAACCGGGGTGCTCCTGTTCCTGCTCCGGGAACGGGGGGACGGGGTGGAGGGAGGTCGGGTCGGGCAGACGGGGGGCTTCCTGAGGTGACATGAACCGTTCCTTCGTGCGGTGCGGATGAGCGTGGACCGGCGGCGGGCGGCCGGGGGAGGGCCGCGAGCCGTCGCGCGTCACCGGTCCCGCGGACGCCGTTCCCGCCCGCGACGGCGCGGGGCGGTGTTCCTCTCGGTCTCCACGGCGTCCACGGTGTCCGGCTACCCGGACGCCCGGCCCGTATCCCGCCTCCTCCCCGGACAGGGGCCGAACGGGGTGCCGTACCGCCGGGAACATCCCGCGCCGCGTCCGTGGGAATGAGTCGCGGGGCCCGGGGCAGGCGGAGTGCGGACGGAGAACGGTTCCGTCGAGTGAGGCATCGCGTACGGAACGGCGCACGACACCGCGCACCGCATACGGAGCAGAAGGACGGCGACGGAACACCGGCCGTCCTTCCCATCGGAGGAGTTGTTTTCGCATGACTGAGCACGCGTGGAGTTACCGGTCGACCGCGGGGCACCTGGCCGGCGCCGACCTGACCGGATACAAGGTCGAGGCGACCGACGGCAGCATCGGCAAGGTCGACAAGCACTCCGACGAGGTCAACGACGCCTATCTGGTCGTGGACACCGGGGTGTGGATCTTCGGCAAGGAGGTTCTCCTCCCGGCGATCACCGTGACCCGGATCGACCCGGAGGAGCGGAAGATCTACGTCGACCGGACCAAGGAGCAGATCAAGGACGCTCCCGAGTTCCAGCGCGACAAGCACCTGGAGGACCCCGCCTACCGCGAGCAGCTGGGCACGTACTACGGCCTGGGCGGTCCGTTCGGGGGCCGCGTCGTCTGACGGCCCGGAGGACGGAGCGGGCCCGGACTCACCGAGTCCGGGCCCGCTCCGTCCTGGGCCGCTGTGTCCGCGTGTTCGCACATCTGGATATCTGCGGATCTACGGATCTGGGTCTCCGCCCACGTGGCCGTGTCCGTCACGCACACGACCCGGTCCCCCAGGCGCGTCTCCGGTCCGTGGACCGGGGGCACACCTGGGGGATCGGGCCCGTGGGCCGCTCCGGGGCGTTCTCGCTACGCCGCGGCGGCGGTGGTGCGGAGCAGCAGTTCGCGCTCCTGTTCCGTCAGGCCGCCCCAGACCCCGTAGGGTTCCGCCACGCTGAGAGCGTGCTCCAGGCAGCGGGCCCGTACGGGGCACGTCGCGCAGACGGCCTTGGCCGCCTCCTCGCGCGCGGCCCGGTCCGGCCCCCGTTCGCCCTCGGGGTGGAAGAACACCTCGGTCCCCACGCCCCGGCACGCGGCCGACATCTGCCAATTCCACTGGTGTTCCGCCCGGCCGGGCAGACGCGTCACCTTCGCCATCCCTGTTGTCCTCCTTCAGCCGGTTCGTCCGACGGTCTCGGGGAACGTCTGGCCGCGATGTCCTCCTCGAAACGCGTCCGGGGCCCGGTGAAGGAAAAAACACGCGACGTCCCCCGCCACCGGCCGGTCCCCGGGCGGTGGACGCGCGCGCCGTTCTCGCGCGCGGGTCAGCCAGCGGCGCCGGGGACCCAGTGGTTGTGGACGCGCAGGACGCGCGGGGCGACCTCCGCCCCGGGCCAGCCCTGTTCTGCGGCGACGGGCATCATCTTCTCGACGAACGCGTTCATGTGCTGCTCGGACTCCCAGATGTCGAAGACCTCGATCCCCTCGTCCGTCGGCACGCACGCGTGGGCCAGACACCCCTCGAAGATCCCGGGCCTCTCCTGGAGCGCGGAATGCAGGGCGTCGTACTGCCCGGTGGTGGTTCCCGGGACGACGGCGTGGACGAAGAGCGCCATGACGGTGCCTCCTCGTGAGGCGGGCAGGGCCTCGTGCCCTCCCCGGCGGCGGGGCGGCGGCGAACCGTCCCCCCTGCCAGCACATCACGACCCGCCCCGGACGGCATCCGAGCGCGTCCGCCGCCGCCGGAAGCGCGGAGGGACGGCACCCGGACACCGGCTCCGGCCCGCGTCAGCGGCGCCGGCGGGGGAGGTGGGGGCCCCTGAGGGCGGCGCGCGCCGCGTTGGCGCCCGGCGCGCCGTGGACGCCCCCGCCCGGGTGGGCCGTGGCGGAGGCCAGATAGAGGCCCCGGACCGGAGTACGGGGCCGGCCCGTGCCCGGCACGGGCCGGAAGACCAGCTGCTGGTGCAGGCTGGTGGTGCCCTGGTTGACCGCGCCGCCCACCAGCGAGGGGTTCAGCCGCTCCAGGTCGGGCGGCGCCAGGACGCGCCGCGCGCGGACGGAGGCCCGGAACCCGGGCGCCAGGCGCTCGATGCCCGCCTCGACGCGATCCGCGATCGCCTCCTTCTCGCGCTCGTCCCACCGCCCCGTGATGCCGTCCCCTCCGGCGTCGGAGCGGATGTGCTGCGGGACGTGCGTGTAGCCCCACGCCGACTCCGTACCGGCCGGGGAACGGCTCGGGTCCGCCGTCGTCATCTGCCCGAGCACGGTGAACGGCACCTCCGGCACCTGCCGCATGGCGATCTGGCCGGCGAAGCGGGTGAGCGCGTCGACGCCCTCGGCGACGTGGACGGTCCCCGCGCCGCGCGCGCCCTCGGACGACCAGGGGATGGGACGGTCGAGCGCCCAGTCCACCTTGACCGTGGAGAAGTCCCACTGGAAGCGGCGGAGGTCGGCGCGGAGGCGCGGCGGAAGGTGCTCCTCACCGACGAGACGCGTGTACAGCAGGGGCGCGGGGACGTCGGCGAGGACCGCCCGGCGGGCGGGGACCTCGGTGCCGTCCTCGGTGCGGACGGCGACCGCCCGGCCGCCCCGGACCACCACCTGGGCCACCGGGTGGCCGCAGCGCAGTTCGCCCCCGCGCTCGCGCAGCCGCGCGACGAGGGCGTCGGTCAGCCGGCCCGCCCCGCCGACGGGGACGGGGAAGCCGTGGTCCTGGCCGAGCATGCTCATCAGCCAGCCGTACCCGCCGCCGAGGGCCGACTCCGGGCCCAGGTCGGCGTGGAGCGCGTTCCCGGCGATCAGCAGCCTGCCCCCGTCGCCCGCGAAGTTCTCCTCGCCGAAGCGGCGGGCGGGCAGGAGCATGGTGCGCAGCAGCCGGAGGCTGTCCCCGGGACCGGTGCGGCCGACGAGCCGCAGCCCCGCCCGGACCGGTGGGAACGGGGTGAACAGGCACCCGATCAGATCGTCCGCGATGCCGCGCCAGATGCGGTGCAGACGCTCCCAGGCCGCGCCGTCCCCGGCGGCGAAGCGGTCCACCGAGGCGGCCGTCCCGCGGACGTCGCGGCTGAGCACCGGGCACCGTCCGTCGGCGAGCGGATGGGCGACGACGTCGGGGGCGTGGCTCCAGCGCAGCCCGTACCGGTCGAGCGCGAGGTCGCGGATCACGGGGGAGGCGGCGGCGAGCGGATAGAAGGCGCTGAACATGTCGTGGACGTAGTCGGGGTGGACGCCCCGGTCGCTGCGCACGGCCCCGCCGGGTTCGTCCCGCGCCTCCAGGACGACGACGTGCCATCCGGCGTCGGCCAGCAGGTTGGCCGCCACCAGGCCGTTGGGACCGGCGCCGATCACCACCGCGTCGGGGGCCGTCACGTCCTCGCCCCCTGCCGCCGGGCGGTGGCCGTCCTCTCCAGGCGCGCCAGCATCCCCCGGTGGCGCAAGCGCGTCACCGCGTCGACGGCGGTGTTGTGCCAGCGCGCTGCGGGCCCCCGCAGGGGGTGCTCGTCGACGACGACGAGGGTGTCGTCGCCCCAGGGCTCCAGGCGGAAGGCGATGCGGGCGGTCCCCAGCCGGGTCTTCGCCTCCAGTTCGAGGCGGCGGAGCGGTTCGCAGATCCGGGAGGTCGTACGGCCGCGGTACGACGTGGGCCCGAGCTTCAGCACGTAGCCCAGCTCCGCGCCCGGGGCGGGCCACTGCCCGTCCTCCTCCCAGGTCTCGTGGGTCCCCACCACGAACCGCGAGTACAGCCGGCCGTCGCTCAGGACCGCCCAGACGGCCTCGGGCGGGGCTTCGATGAGCCGGTTCCACTGTGCCATGGGTGCGTTCTCCTCAGGGAAGTCGGGGACGGGCGCGGAGGGCGCGGACCACCAGGCCCGCACCCGCGCCCGCGGCCAGGGCGGCGGTCCGGCGTCCCGCCGTGCGGACGCGCGCGTGCCGGCCGCCGGTCACCGACGCGGTGTCCCCGGACGGGTCGCGGAGGATGCCGTCGGTGACCGGGGCCGTGCCCGGCGCGTCGAAGTAGTGCCGTTCGGTACGCCGCCGGATCACGCGCCGCACCAGGCCGGGCGCCAGGGCGTGGGCGGCCGGCAGGAACAGGGAGCCCGGTCCGACGGTCACGCGCCGCCGGGGACGGGCGGCGGTGGCCACGACGGCCCGCGCCACCCGTTCGGGGGTGGCGACGGAGGGGAGGGCGCGCAGGCGGCGGCCCGTGTGGTTGGCCGCGTGCCGGAAGAACGGGGTGTCGACGCCGGTCGGCAGCACCGTGCACACGGCGATCCCGTGGTCCCCGGAGAGCAGCAGCTCCTGACGCAGCACCTCGTCGAGGGTGATCAGGGCCGCCTTGGAGGCGGCGTAGTGGCCCTGGTAGGGGGCTTCGACGGCGCCGCCGAGCACGGAGGAGAGACCGATGACCACCCCCCGGCCCCGGCGGCGCATCGAGGGGAGCGCGGCCTGCGTTCCGTGCAGCGCGCCCAGGACGTTGACCTCCCACAACCGGCGCGCGTCGCCCGGCGGGACCCGGTCCAGGCGGCCCAGGACGCCCACGCCCGCGGCGTTCACCCAGACGTCGATGCGGCCGTAGCGGTCGAGCGCGGTCCGCGCGACCCGGGCCGTCGCGGCCGGATCGGTGACGTCGGCGGGGACGGCCACGGCCTCGGCCAGGGGGTGGGCCTCCGCGCACTGCCGTGCGACCTCGTCCAGGGCGTCCGTGCTGCGGGCGGTGACCACGACGCGCGCGCCGCTCGCGGCGAACGCCCGCGCCACGGCGCGCCCGATTCCGCTCGACGCCCCGGTGACCACCACGACGGTGCCGGGCGGGGTGGTGCGTCGGCCTGTCCCCATGGGTCCTCTTCTCACGCGCGGGCTCCTCTCACGCGTGGCCTATGACCCGTTTCGCCGGGTTCATGCGCGAGCGGCGTCCCACGACCCGCCGGGCGTGTCCCCCCGCGCCGTCACGCGGCGTCGGCGCGCCCGGTCCCCGGCGCGGGCACGGCCCGGGGCAGGGCCCCGCGTCCGGCCGGGCGGCGCCGGGCCGGACGGTCCTCCCCGGGTGCCCGGCCGGCGCCCGCGACCAGCCGGAGGTGCCGTCCGGCGTGGCGCGACCCCCTCGGCGGGCTCGTCACCCGGTCCTCGATCCGGTCCATCAGGAAGAGCAGAAGCCCCAGCAGGGGCAGGAGCAGAACGGCGATCGCCACCACGGCACATGTCCTCCTTGTCGAACCTCGCTCTCCGTGCGGGTGCCCGCTCCCGCTCCCGGCGCACGGCGGTTCGTGTGAAGATTCCGCGACCGGCGGGTGCCGCTCCCGCCGTCGCCCGGTGACCGTCCCCGTCGCGTGCCCGGTGACCGTTCCGGGCGCACGCGCGGGGACCCCGGACCGTCCGGTCCGGGGTCCCCGCGCGATCGTCCGGCCCGGAGGCCGCCGCGCCTCCCCGCCGCTCCCGACGCCGTCGGCGCCGGGCGGCGGAGGCGTCGTCAGCTCCCCGGGCGGTCCCGGTCGTCGGAGAGGGAGCGCACCTCCTGGGCGGTGTCCTGCCCGACCCGGCGCACGCCCTCCGAGGTCTCCTGACCCGCGCGGCGGGCGTCGTCCTTGGTCGTGGAGGCCGCGTCCTGGGCAGTGGACCTGACCGACTCGACCGCTTCCGCGACCGGTTCGCGCAGGTTCTCCTTGACTTCCTGGGCCGCCTCGGCGGCCGTCTGCCTGACCGGCTCCAGGAGGTCGTCGGAGTGCTCCTTGAGGTGCCGTCCCGCGCGCTCCTCGGTCTCCGTGGTCGGCAGCAGGGCCGCCGCCAGCATTCCCGCGCCGAACGCCATGATCCCGGCGGCGAGCGGGCTGCCCTGCGTCCGGCGCCTGGCGCGGGCGGGCACGCTCTGCACGGTCTCGCTCACGCCGCCCGCGGCCTCGCGGGCGGTCTCCGCGATGCTGTCGCCCGCCTGCCCCGTCCGGTCGGCGATCCGGTGTCCCGTGCCGTGCGCCGTACCCATCACACGCTCCTTCACGTCGGTGAATCCCTGCCGCACGGAGGCGGCCTTGCGCTGCGCCACCCTGCTCGGCGTCAACCGGTCCGCCAGACGGTCGACGTTGTGGGCCAGGTGGGCGCGGCGGTACTCGAGATCGGACCTCAGCTCCTCGGGTGTCGTGCCCACCGGGCGTCCTCCTTCAGCGTTTCCACGGTCTGTTCGGGCTTGAGGTTGACGGTGGCGAGGCGCTTGCGTCCCGTGAGGTAGAGGACGCCGCCGGCCACACCCCACAGGGCGGTGACGATGAGCGCGGCCCAGGCGACGTTCATGACGTTGCTCAGGGCGGCGACGACCGTCAGGCTGCCGAGCAGCAGGACCAGGTGTCCCGCGTAACCGGCGCCGGCGAGCATGCCCGCCGCCTTGCCGGCCTTCGTCGCCTCCTGCTTCACCTCGGCCTTGGCGAGCTCTATCTCGTCCCGCACCAGCTGGGAGAGGTCGGTGCCGATCTCCCCGATCAGGTCACCGATCGAGGCGTCGTGCGGTTCTCTCCCGGGCGGCGGGGGAGCGGTCCGGGCTCCGGACGGAGGCGCGGACGGGGGCGCGGAGGGCACCGAGACCCGTTCGTGGGAGGAGATGGCCATGGTCAGATCCCCTCACCCGGGCGCGGAGTCCCGCCGTACCCGGGCCCCGGCCGGGTGGGGTCGGGGGTGACGGGCGGATGGACGGGCGGGGCCGGCGTGACCGGGGGCGTGTGGGTCACGTGCGGCGGCTGCGACTGCCCGTAGGTGTCCGGGGGATCGGTGGGCGCGTACCCCGTGGTGCCGCCCCGCGTCGTGGGGAGCGGGTCGGGCGCCGGGGTGGCGCGCGGGGTGTCCTCGCCCCACGTCGGGTCCGAGTCCCGCGCGCCGTCGGAGCCGGACGACGAGGACGCCGCGCCGACGCCCTTCCCGGCCCGGGCGATCGCGAACCCGGCCAGCGCCGCGCCGGCGAGGAAGACCCCGGGCCGGCGGCGCGCGAAGTCCTGCAGGTCGTTCAGCAGCCCGTCGGGACCGCGTCGTTCCAGGTGGTCGGCCACCCGGTGTCCGCGGTCGGCCACCTGGCGGGCCAGTTCACCCGCGGTGGAGTCCGGCTTGCCGTTCTCGCTCATGTCGCGGACCTCGGCCGCGATCCTCCGCACGTTCTCCGCCAGGCGCTGCGTCTGGGTCTGCGCCTGGTCCTGGAGCTGACCGCGGAACTCTCCGACGAGGTCCTTGGCCTGTGCCCGGGTCTCACCGACGACGTTCCCGGCCTGTTCCTTCGCGGTCCGGGCGACGTCCGTGGCCTTGTCCCCGATCAGGGCGGCGCTCTCGCCCGCCTTGTCCTGGGCTGTGTGTGCTACTGCCGCCGGCTTGCTTTCCTGCCGGCGGTCCGAGTCCTGGAAGTCACTCAAGGCTCCTCCTGGGCCATCAGCGGTGATCGGCTCTGTTGTCCGGCGCGTACCCGCCCTTTCACCGGACATCCCCCCGGACCGGTCTTTCCGGTGACATCGATCGATTTTCCGTGTCATGGGGGGCGCCGGACGCGGACGGAGGCGCCCGGTCATCCGGGAACGCCCTCGCCGCCCCCGCCCCCGTCACCGGAACCACCGGAACCACTGGAACCACCGGAACCACCGGATTCGCCGGGAAGCGGACGCGGTTCGAGCGGGCGCACGGCGGGCCCCTGGATCACGGAGCCGTCGACGGCGAACCGGGAACCGTGGCAGGGGCACTCCCAGGCCCGTTCCGCGTCGTCGAAGTGGACGAGGCACCCCAGGTGGGTGCACCGCGCGGACACCGAGTGCGTCCCGCCGTCCTCGTCGCGGTAGACCGCGCAGCGCCGCCCGCCGACCCGTACGAGCGCCCCCGTGCCGGGCGCGATCTCCTCGACGGTGTCGGTGTGGGAGGGGCGGAGCCGGTCGCCCACGAAGTGCTTGAGGACCGACCCCTGCGCCTTGAGGAGGGACGGCGCCTCGGCGGCGCGGAGGCGCCGGGGGTCGTACAGGGAGGCCCACGGCAGGTCCTCGCCCGCGATCAGCGCGCTCAGCAGCCGCCCCGACATGACGCCGTTGCTCATGCCCCAGCCGCCGAAGCCGGCCGCCACGTACACGTGCCGGGAACCGGGGTGGAAGCGCCCCACGAACGGCACCCTGTCCGTGCTCGTGTTGTCCTGGGCCGCCCACCGGTGGGTGATCCGGGCGTCCGGGAAGTGCTCCAGGGTCCAGGCGGCGAGCTTCTCGTACCGCTCGGCCACCCCGCCCTCGCCGGGCTCGAACTTCTCCCCGGTGACGATGAGCAGCCGCTCGTCCCCGCGGTACGGGGCGGTCCGCACCGACCGGGTGTTCCGTTCCGGCGTGAGGTACATCCCCCGCGGATCGCGCCCGGCGGGAAGGGCGGCGGCGACGACGAGTTCGCGGTGCGGTTCGAGCCGGGAGAACAACAGGGCGCGGTCGAAGACCGGGTAGTGCGTGGCCACCACGACGTCGTCGGCGACGACCTCGACGCCGCTCTCGGTGGTGAGCCGGCAGGGTTCGCCCTCGTGGAGCGAGACGACCCGCGTCCGCTCGCGCACGATCCCGCCCCGCGCCACGAGGTCGGCGACGAGGGCCAGCAGGTACTTGCGCGGGTGGAACTGGGCCTGGTGCTCCACCCGGACCGCCCCCGCGACGGGGTACGGCAGGCCGGTCTCCGTCACGAAGGAGGCGTCGAGTCCCGCCTCGCGCGCCGCGCCGGCCTCGGCCCGCAGCCGCTCGGCGGTGTCCGCCGACTCCGCGTACACGTACGCCGGCACCCGCTCCAGCTCGCAGTCGGCACCCAGCTCGGCCGTGACCCGGCCGACGTACTCGACGGCCTCCTGCTGCGAACGGGCGTACTGCCGCGCCCCCTCCGCGCCGAACGTCTCGCGCAGGTGCGCGTAGAGGGGCCCGTGCTGGGCCGAGAGCTTCGCGGTGGTGTGGCCGGTGACGCCCGCGGCCACCCGGTCGGCCTCGAGCAGGGCGACGCGCCGGCCGGTGCGCGCGAGTTCCCAGGCGGTGCAGATGCCGGCGATCCCGGTGCCGACCACCGCCACGTCGGCCTCCAGCCCGTCGGTCAGGACGGGGTGTCCGGGCCCCCTCCCGGTCTCCATCCAGTACGACTCGTAGGTGCCGGGAAGTCCGGTCATGTCAGTGCTCTCCCTGGTGCGCGGGGCTCTTTCCCCGGGCCGTTCGGGCGCCGCGCCGTCTCTCCGCGCGCCCGGCCCGTCGCCCCGCCTCTGCCCGCTGTTCCGGAAGTCAGCCGTTCCGGCCGCGTCCGAGTCCGTACGGGGCCCGCGGAGATTCCCGGGACGCGGGTGGCGGCGGTGCGGGCGGGGGGAGACCCCGACGCGCTCGTCGGGCGGCGAACCAGACGTCCTCCGGCGAGAAGGGCCTCGCCCGTGCCGCGCCCGGACGGGCCGGAGCCCGCGCACGCCGGCCCGCCCCACGCGGCGGGGTCGTTCCGGCATCCGAGGCTCGGTCGGCGGAGGCGCTGCCGGAGGGGTACGCCGGTGCGATCACCCGGTCACGGGCCGGTCGGGCCGAGGACCTCCGCCACGAGTCGGCGCGCGTACGCGGCGTCGAGTCCGTCCGGACGGAAGAGGATGCGGTACATCATGGGCGCGACGACGCGGTCGACGACCGTCTCGACGCCGGGCGTCTTCTCCCCGCGTTCAGCTGCTCGGGTGAGGATGGAGTCGATCTGGTCGGCGGCGTAGGCCGAGCACTGGCCGGCGTTGCCGCCGTCCGGGTCGCCGAGCAGGGCGTCACGAATGTAGGCGCGACCGGCGGGATGGGCCATCTCGTCGAGGAACTGCTCGGCCCAGGCCGTCAGGTCGGGGGCCAGGGCACCGTGGTCCCCCGGCGCGGTGTCGGGCCGCAGACGCCTGACCGCCACGTCCGACAACAGCTCCTGCAGGTCCCCCCAGCGGCGGTAGATCGTCGACGGCGTCACACCCGCACGCTGGGCGACCAGCGGCACCGTCAGGGCGTCCCGGCCGACCTCCGACACGAGTTCGTGCACGGCGGCGTGGACCGATGCCTGGACCCGGGCGCTGCGCCCACCGGGGCGCACCATCTGCCTGCTCATGCGTCCCACCTTAAAGCGAAATCATTGCGTCTGGCGAGCCGTCCGTCCCCGTACGGCGAACCGGCCACTCGTTCGACGACCTCCTCGTCGCGGCCGTGTGCGCACCGCCCCCTCGTGCACGCCCGCGAGGAGCGGCGCCTCCGGCCCGGAGGGAGTGGTTCGGCCGGGCCGGAAGCGCTCGTTCAGGCCGCGCGCGCGAGTTCGCGGGCGGGCCGGGTCCGCTCGTAGGCGTGGCCGACTCGCAGGAGCACGCCCTCTCCGAGCGGTCGCCCGAGCAGCTGCATGCCGATCGGCAGGCCCGCCGCATCGTGGCCGACCGGTACCGACAGGGACGGCAACCCGGTGATGTTGGCAGGGGCCGAAAGGCGTACGTAGGCGTCGGAGACGCTCTCGACCGTGCCGTCGGCCCAGGTGATCGTCTCCTGGCCGGCCCTGACCGCGGTCGCCGGGACGGTGGGGGCGGCGATCAGGTCGACGTC
Source organism: Streptomyces sp. NPDC001744 (assembly GCF_042892575.1). Classification (NCBI taxonomy): domain Bacteria; kingdom Bacillati; phylum Actinomycetota; class Actinomycetes; order Kitasatosporales; family Streptomycetaceae; genus Streptomyces; species Streptomyces sp. NPDC001744. Next base: position 70,363 of record NZ_JBIAUG010000023.1, on the reverse strand, counting down.
CTGCAGTAGGCGCGCCCATTCCTGCCGCATGAGGGTGCGGGCACGCTGGGCGCGAAGGTAGTCCCCGGCGGGCATCAGTTCGCCGGCCTCGAGGAGGACGCGGACGTCGGCCTGGTACAGCTCGGGGACCGTGCGCAGGCTGGTCTCGTGGTAGGCGGTTGCCTCGGGCACCATCAAGCCCCACTGGGTGGCGTGGATGTAGCGGGTCATGGGGATCTCGACGTCGACGAGGCGTGCGCCGAGGTCCCGGAGCTGGTTGATCGCGCGCCGTACGGCGGCTTCCACCTCGGCGTCGACGTGGTCGAAGAAGTAGGTGCGCGGCACGCCCACGCGCAGGCCCGTCAGGTCCGCGTCCGCGACCGGCCGGTAGTCCGTGCCGGGCGCGGTCAGGGAGGCGGGATCGCGGGGGTCGTGCCCGGCCAGGGCCGTCAGGACCAGGGCCGCGTCCTCGACGGTGCGGGTGATCGGGCCGACGTGGTCCAGTGACCAGGACAGGGACGTGACGCCGTGGCGGGGGACGAGGCCGTACGTCGGCTTGAAGCCGACCACCCCGTTCAGCGCGGCGGGCACCCGGATCGATCCGCCGGTGTCGGTGCCCAGGGTGAAGGTGGCGGTGCCCGCGGCGACGGCGACGGAGGATCCGCCGCTGGAGCCGCCGGCGACCCGGCCGGTGTCCCAGGCGTTGTTGGTCTGCGGGGTGGTCAGCCCGTAGGCGAACTCGTGGGTGTGGGTCTTGCCGACCAGGACGGTTCCGGCCGCCGACAGGCGTGCGGCGACGGTGCTGTCGGCCTCCGCGCGGTGGCCGGCTCGGACACGGGAGCTGGCCGACGTCGCCACGCCGGCGACGTCGATCAGGTCCTTGAGCCCCATCGGGATGCCGTGCAGCGGACCACGGTGGCGGCCGGCCGCGATGTCGTTCTCGGCTTCGCGCGCGGCCCGTCGGGCGTGCTCGGCGGTGACGGTGACGTAGGCCCGAAGGCGCGGGTCCACCTGTTCGACGCGCTCCAGGACGGAGTCGGCCAGCTCGACGGGGGACAGCTGCCGGGCCCGGATCGCGTCGGCGGCCGCGCTCAGGGGCAGTTCATACGGCTGCATCGTGCGTCTCCTGTTCCGCGCGGTAGGCGGGGGCGGGCGGGGTGTCCCCGAAGTCCAGCTCCCGCAGGACCGCGACGACGGAGTGGATGTGGTTGGCGGTGGCCGCGACCGCGGCGTGGCGGTCGGCCGGCAGCGGGAGCCCGGTGCGGGCGGCCCAGCGGGCCGCTTCCGGCGGGGTGAGTTCGGCGGAGGGCATGGACTTCTCTCTCCTCGGAGCTGGAGGCGGCGGAGCGACCTCCAGCCAAAAGCTAAAAGTTTGCGTTAGCTGACGGTAGGGCCTACGGTGACTTAAAGCAAACCCGTTGCGTTTAACGCCGAGGAATCCCATGCCCACCGTCACACCCCGCGCACCCGCGCGACCCGGCCGCCCGGGAGCCCGCACCCGGACCGCCAGGCGCGCGGCGTCCTTCGCCCTGGACGCCTCGATCCTGGCGGCCCTCCTCGCGGCGTCCAGTGCGCCGACGCCGCTGTACCCCCGCTACCAGGACGCCTGGGCCCTGTCCGCGTTCACCGTCACCGTGGTCTTCAGCGCCTACTCCCTGACGCTGCTGCTGGCGCTGCTCACCACGGGTGCGCTCTCCGACCACCTCGGGCGGCGCCCCGTCCTGGTGGGCGCCCTGCTGCTGGAGGCTGCCTCCATGGTGCTGCTGGCCACGGCGGACGGCGCCGGAGCGCTGATCGCCGGCCGGATCCTGCAGGGAGCGGCCACCGGCGCGGCCACCAGCGCCGCGGGAGCGGCCCTCCTCGACCTTCAGGACCCCCTGCGGCCCGGCCGGTCCGCCCTGACCAACAGCATCGCCCCGGTGGCGGGCATGGCCGTCGGCGTCCTGGTCTCCACCCTCCTCGTACGCTTCGCCCCCGCCCCGACGGTCACCGTGTACGTCCTGCTGGCGGTCCTCTTCGTTGCCCAGGCGATCGCGGTCACGTTCACCGCGGAGACGGCCCGCACGCACCCCGGTGCCCTGCGGTCGCTGCGCCCTCGCCTCGCCGTGCCGCCGCCGGCGCGCAGCGCCCTGCTGGTGGTCGGTACCGCTGTCGTCGCCGTCTGGGCCCTGGGCGGCTTCTACTCCTCCCTCGGACCGGCGCTCGTGCACCTCGCGGCCCCCGGGGCCTCACAGGCGGCCGGCGGCATGGTCTTCTTCGTGCTCACCGCCGCGGCCACGCTCACCGTGTGGACGCTGCGGTGCACGGCGCCGCGCGCCGCCGCCACCGGCGGAAGCCTGGCCGTCGTTCCGGCCGCGGCACTGAGCCTGCTCGGTCTGCACGGCTCCGGCCTGCCCGCCGTCTACGGCGGCGCGGCCCTGGCGGGCGTCGCCTTCGGGGCCGTCTCCCAAGGAGCGCTGCGCATGACGCTCGCCTCGCTCGACGAGCGGGACCGCGCCGCGACCCTGGCGGCCTACTACGTCCTCAGCTACCTGTCCATGAGCCTGCCCGCCGTCGCCGCGGGCGCCGCCACCCGGCAGTACGGGCTGGCCGCCGCCGCCCACGCCTACGTCGCAGCCACCGCCCTGCTCGCCGCCGCGGCCCTGGCGGCACTCGCCGTGCCGAGACGCGGGGCGGCCCGCAACGCGCACGACGACCTTCCGTGAAGACCAAAGGAAACAACTGATCATGAGCACTTCACCGACCACCGACCCGACCACCATCCCCTGCTGGACCGTGGGCGACGTCACCGTCCACCGCATCGACGAGGTACTCCTGCCGCCCGCCACCGGACCGTGGCTGCTGCCCGGCGCCACCCCGGACGTCGTCGCCGGGCAGGACTGGCTGCGCCCCCACTTCGCCGACGACGAGGGCGTCCTGCGGATCGACAGCCACAGCTTCGCGTTCACCGTCGGCGGGCTGCGCGTCCTGGTGGACACCGGCATCGGCAACGGCAAGGAACGGGCCAACCCCGCCTGGCACGACCTGAACACCGGTTACCTCCGGCGCCTCACGGCGGCCGGATTCCCCCCGGACTCCGTCGACCTGGTGATCCTCACCCACCTGCACGCCGACCACGTCGGCTGGAACACGCGCGAGGTGAACGGAGAGTGGGTTCCCACCTTTCCCGCCGCCCGCTACATCACCTCGCGCGTCGAGCGGGAGTTCTGGGCCGGGTACGACATGGAGGAGGCGCGCGAGCAGATGTTCCGCGACTCCGTGATCCCGGTGGAGGAGGCGGGGCTGCTCGACCTCGTCGACGTCCCCGCGGACGGCGTCGAGGTCGTCCCGGGCCTGCGACTGATCCCCACCCCCGGACACACCCCCGGTCACATCGCCCTTGAGCTGACCAGCCGTGGGGATACGGCACTGATCACCGGCGACTGCATCCACCACCCCGTCCAGCTCGCCCACCCGGCCATCGGCGCCTGTGTCGACATCGAGCCCGAGCGGTCCGAGGCATCGCGCCGCAAGCTGCTCGGATCGCTCGCCGGCACGGACACCCTCGTCCTGGGCACCCACTTCGCGCCACCCACCGCCGGCCGTGTCGTCACTCATGAGGGCGCCTACCGGCTCTCGCCCGCCCCCGCCGACCCGCGCTGACCGGCGACGGTCCGGTCCGCCCATGAAGATCGTCGTCAAAGCCGGCGGTGACGGGCTGGCCGCACACTCCGGGCCCGGCAAACGACCCGCGCGAAGGCGCCTTCGGGCGATCGCGGGCCGGACGGAGCGAAGAGCTCTCCGACCGGCGGCTCCACGAAACCGCCCGGGGAACCCGGGCGACGTCCGGCGAACGCGCCGAACGGGAACGGTTCGCCGTCGTCGGTGGAGACGTCGCCATCCCCGCCACCGGGGCGGGGGAGGAGGGGCGCCCCCGCGTGCGGCGGGGCACCGGCCCCTCCGCACGCGGAGCCGCGCCGGTGCCGGCCCCGCCCGCCGGCCGGAAGCGGCCGCCGGGGGCCCCGGCGCGTACGTACGGCTCCCGCCCGCCGCCGTCAGCCGGCGTGGCGCAGGGTGCCCTCCGCGAGGCCGAGCTCGCGCTCGGCCGTGGTGAAGACCAGGGTGTCGAGCGCCGGGTGGGCGAAGGGGGACGGGTCGTTCGCGTAGGCGCCGAGCCCGTCGATCGCCACGAGGAGGACCACGCACGCCCCGAGGGGGTCCGCCGTGGTGAAGTCGCCGCTGCGCACGCCGTCCTCGATCACCTCCGTCAGGGCGTCGCGCATGATCGCCTCCTGCTCGGCGACGGCGCGCCCGAGGCCGGGGCGGTAGCGCGCGAGATGGCGGGCGTTGAGCCAGAGCCTGCCGAGGTCGGTGAACTCCTCGCCGTTGAGGCGGTGCAGCAGACGGGCCAGCCTCCGCACCGGGGGCAGGGCGGCGTCGGCCTCCGGCAGCAGGGCGGCGCGCTCGCGGCCGACCGCCCGGACGAACGCCTCGCACAGGAGGTCGTCGACGGTCGCGAAATAGTAGCTGATCAGGCCGGGGCGCACCCCCAGCTCGTCGGCGACCAGCTGCATCGTCACGCGTTCCAGACCCCGCTCCAGGGCGAGCCGGCCCGCGGTCCGCACGATGTCGGACCGCCGCTCCTCCGCGGTCTTGCGGGTCCGGGGGGCCCGAGGGGTTGACGTCATGCGGATCACACTATTGGATGACGCACCAACAGCCTATTGGTTAACACACCAACAAGGCTGGAGAACCTTCGGCCGCACCCTCCGGACCCCTCGGTGGCGAGGACCGCGCCGTCTTCCCCCTCTTCGAAGGAACACCCATGCAGCGTTCTCCAGCAGGCCCCGTCCCGGCCTCGTACGACACGGGGCGCGATCTGGCGGGCTCGGTCGAGAGCCGGGGCATCGACTGCGTGCCCGACGCGGAGCGGCACGGAAGGGCGCGCGAACTGTTCCCGGTCTGGGCCGCGCCGAACGTGAGCTACCTCAGCTTCGTGGTCGGCGGAACCCTCGTCCTGATGGGGCTGTCCCTGCCCGAGACGATGGCCGTGATCGCCACCGGAAACCTCTTCTGGCTCCTGACCGGCTTCATCGCCGTCAGCGGCCCCGCGGCGGGGACCTCCGGCTCCGTGATCTCCCGGGCCATGTACGGGGTCGTCGGCAACAAGTTCGTCGTCGCGCTCACCGGATGGCTGATCTCCTCGCTCTACCTCGCGCTGAACTGGTCGGCGGCCTCGACGGCCGGCATCGGCATGACGGCCCAGCTCGGGATGGCCCAGTCGGCGGCCCTGGACGTCGTGGTGGTCTGTCTGATCGCCGCCGTCACCATCGTCATCGCGATCTACGGGCACGCGACGATCGTCCGGCTGTACGGCGCGGTGAGCGTCTTCCTCACGCTGGTGTTCCTGGCCCTGAGCGCGATGGTGCTCGGTCACGCGGACTGGTCGTACGCGCCCGCCGAGCCGCTCACCGGGACCGAGCACCTCGTCGTCCTGGCCTCCGGCCTCACCCTCGTCGCCTCGGCCCCGCTCTCGTACGCCAACAGCCCCGACCTCGCCCGCTACCTGCCGCGCCACACCAGCGGCCGTGCCGTCACGCTGTGGACCGCGTTCGGCGCCTACCTGCCGAGCGTCCTGTTCACGGGCGTCGGGGCCCTCGCGGCCACCACGCTCGACATGAGCGACCCGCAGGCGGCGCTGGAGAGCGTCATGCCGCCCTGGTTCGTCCCCACCTTCGTCACCGCGGTGGTGGTGAACACCATGGCGAACAACGGCCTCACCGCCTACAGTTCCGGCCTGTCGATGCAGTCGATCGGCGTACGGCTGCCCCGGATGTTCACCGTCCTCGTCGTCGGCGCCATCGGCACCGCCATGACCCTGTTCGCGCTCCTGGTCTTCGACTTCCTCACCGCCGTCAACACCATGATGGAACTGGTCGTGGTCGTCACCGGCCCGTGCATGGCCGTCTACGCCACCGACATCGTCCTGCGGCGCAACCGTTACGACGGGGAACTGCTCCACGACCAGAGCCGCACCAGCCCCTTCTGGTACCGCGCGGGCGTCAACTGGGCCGGCATGCTCGCCACCCTGGGCGGCGCCGGCGCGGCGGCCCTGTGCGCCGGCTCGACCTCCTGGACCGGCCCCCTCGCCGCGGCGATGGGCGGCGTCAACCTCGCCCTCCCCGTGGGCGTCCTCGGCGCGGCGGCCCTGTACGCGGTCCTGACGCGCGTCCTCGGCACGATCCCGGAGGCGGCCGGACGGCGCTGAGGCCACCGGACGGGGAACGCTCCCGCACGCCGCCCGGGGCGGACCGGCACGGTCCGCCCCGGGCGGCGGCGCGTCCCGAGCGCACCGCCACCGTCCGCCCCCGCGCCCGTCGCGCTCAGTCCACCCAGCCGCGGGCGACGGCCAGGACCCCCGCCTGGAAACGGCTGCAGGCCCCCAGCCGGGCGGACAGCTGGCTGATGATGCGGCGTGTGGTCCGTACCGACAGGCCGATCTGGCGGGAGATGGCCTCGTCCAGCTGCCCCGCGGCCATGAGCCGCAGGACGGACCGCTCCAGTTCGTTGAGGTCGCCGCCGGAGTCGGCCGGCGGGTGGGGCGCGGCCTGGGTCCAGTACAGGTGGAACAGGTCGCTCAGCAGGGTGACCAGCGGCCGGTCGTGGACGACCACGGCGCCCAGGGCGCTGTCGCGCGGATCGAGCGGGACGACGGCGGTCGCGCCGTCGTAGAGCAGCATGCGGGTGGGCAGGAGGGCGGCCGTACGGACCTCCCCGCCCGCCCGCCGGAGCTCCTTCAGGTAGCGGTGGGTGCCCGGGTGCGAACGGGCCGAGTCGAGGAACAGGCTGCGCAGGGCGACGCCCCGGTCCAGCAGGGCCCTGTCGAGGGGCAGCGCGGCCCGGACGGCCTCCTCGCTCTGCGCGCCCCCGGGAACCATGGAGTCCACCGAGCGGGAGCACAGGGCGGCCAGCTCGGTCAGGGCGGCCCGGACCGTCTCGACACCGTGCAGGACCTCCACGAGGCCCGTGCTCGAACGTAACCGGCGGGCGTCGAGGTAGTCGGCGGTCAGCGCCAGCAACTCCTCCTTGCGCCGGGCGAGTTCCCTGCGGCGCCGTTCGAGCTCCTCCTCCTCGTCCGCCAGCAGGGCGTCGGCGGCGGCCTGGGGGCTGCGGGCCACCCACGCGTCCTCGTCGATCCGCTGCAGCAGGCGCGCGTCGGCCAGCCGTTTCCTCCGTTCGCGCACCTCCTCGGGTTCCACGCCCAGGCGTTCGGCCAGCTCGGCGTCGGTGTACCGGGGCTTCTGCACCTCGGCGCGATAGAGCTCCACGTCCACCCGGTCGAAGATCAATGACATCCGTCCCCCTGTCCAGTAGTGGCCTTACCACTAGCTGTCACATGACGAACGCATGCCCCTCCCGGGCGCGGATACCCGTTGGCTTGCCCGACCCGTGACACCAGAAAGGGAAGCTGGATGAAACGCCTACGGGAGACCGCGGGAGCCACGCCGACGCCCACGGGGGCGGCCCCCCGCGGGGCCCGCCGCGCGCACCGGCGGCCACCGGCGGCGGCCACCGGCGGAGAAGGCAACATCTGGGACCTCCTCCCGCCCCCCGGGGACCGGGGCGCGTGCGCCCGCGCGCCCCGTCCGTCCGGCACCCGGCCGCTGCCCGCCGCACACGGCGCCGCCGGACTCCGGTACGGCTCCCGTCCCCGGATCTGACGCCCCGGCGACCGGGCCCGGGCCGCTCCGCCGCCCGGCCCCGGCCGGCCGGGCTCCATCCCACCGTTCGTCCCCGTGCCCCCGGCACGGGCACCTTCCGACGGAGGAACGCACACCATGCAGCAGATCGACTACGACTTCGTCTTCACCGACGCCGAGCGCGACGCGCTGCGCGCGGTCCTGCTGGACGTCGCCACCAGCCCGTACAGCGACTTCGAGACCTACATGGCCGACGTGTCCGGACTCCGCAGGGACCGCCGGCTCGGTTCCCGGTTCACCGACTTCTGCGAGAGGTCGATGCTGCGGGACTTCTCCAAGGAACCGCTGGTCGTCATCGGCAACGCCCCCATCGACCCGGACCTGCCCCTGTTCGGGTCGGCGGACCCCGTGCACGAGAAGTACCGGCTGAAGAAGACCTTCGTCGCCGAGGGCTTCCTGGCCGCCTACGCGGTCCTGACGGGCACCGAGATCATCGGTCACCTCAGCGTCAACGGCGGCGACTTCTTCCACGACATCTACCCCAAGGAGTCCATGTTCGACACCCAGTCGCAGAAGACGCTGGGAACGCTCAAGTTCCACCGGGACTTCGCCAACCACTTCGTCAGCCCCGACTTCGTCAACACCCTCACACTCCGGGACACCCCCACCAACGAGGTGTACTCGACCTTCACGGTCACCCTGGACGCCCTGGAGGAGCTGACCGACTCCGACCGCGAGGTCCTCGCCCAGCCCAGGTTCCACACGCCCTTCGACGACGTCTCCACCCGCGAGGGCAACATCCTCCACGACCGGCGCGCCGACGACCACGCGGTCATCAACGGCGACGAGGGCGCCCGGGTCTTCGAGGACCGCACCCGGGGCCTGGACGACGAGGCCCAGCAGGTGCTGAACCGTTTCGTCGCGGCGCTGCACTCCCGCAAGCGGATGCGGGTGTCCAAGCCCGGCGACTCGGTCACCTTCTCCAACAGGCACGTCATCCACGGCCGGGAGGTGCACGCCGTCCACGACATCGAGGGGCTCAAGCAGCGCTGGCTGCTGAAGACGCACAACGTCCACACCCGCAGGGCCTTCGAGGAGTTCTTCCTCGGCGACCGCTACGGCGTGGTCAACGGCTGACCCACATGATCATCATCACGGGTGCAGGACAGGGCATCGGGGCCGCCGTCGCCCGTCGCGCCGCGGACCTGGGACGGCCGGTGTGCGTCAACTACCGGTCGAGCGCCGAGGGCGCGGCCCGGGTCGTGGACGACCTGCGGCGGTCCGGCGTCGAGGCGATGGCGGTCCGGGCCGACGTGGCCGAGGAGGACGAGGTCGAACGCCTCTTCGCGACGGCGGAGGAGGAACTGGGCCCGCTCACCGCCCTGGTCAACAACGCCGGCGTCACCGGAGGCATGGCCCGGGTCGCGGACCTGGACATCGCCCAGCTCGACACCGCCTACCGCGCCGTCCTGCGCAGCGTCGCGCTGTGCACGCGCCGGGGCCTGCGGAGCATGGCCCGCGGCCGCGGCGGCGCCGGGGGGAGCATCGTCAACATCTCCTCCACCGGAGCCCGTACCGGCGGCGGCCACGAGTGGGTGCACTACGCCGCCCTCAAGGCCGCGGTCAACGTCCACACCTGGGGTGCCGCACAGGAGGCGGCGGCCGACGACGTCCGCGTCAACGCCGTCGCCCCCGGACTGATCGACACCGGACTGCACCGGGCCAACGGCGTCCCCGACCGGCCCGACCGGCTCCGGCCGACCGTTCCCCTGGGCCGCATCGGCACACCGGAGGAAGTCGCCGAAGCCGTGGTCTTCCTCCTCTCCCCGGCCGCCTCCTACATCACGGGATCCGTCCTCGAAGTGGGCGGCGGCCGATGACCCCCTCCCCGGACAAGGAAGCAGCTCCCATGCCCGACACGCCCACCTTCCTGCTCGAACCCCACAGCCCCCTCCACCTCGACACGCCCCCGCACGTGATCACCGAGGGCTCCGGCATCACCGTCCGCGACGAAGCCGGCGACTGGTTCGTCGACGGCGTGGCCGGCCTGTGGAGCGTGACCCTCGGCTACAGCGAGCCCCGCCTGGTGCGCGCGGCCACCGAACAGATGAACAGGCTCCCCTTCTACGGATCGTTCAACCACCGCACCAACGACGTCGCCCTCGCCCTGGCCGCCGACATCGCCGACATCGCCCCGATCCCTATGGGCCGCGTCTTCTTCGGCAACTCCGGCTCGGACGCCAACGACAGCGCCATCAAGTTCGCCCGCTACTACCACTGGGCCCAGGGGCGGCCGGAGCGCCGCAAGGTGATCTCCCACAGCTGCGGCTACCACGGCACCACCCTGGCCGCCGGTTCGGCCACCGGCCTGCCGCACATCCACCACGGCTTCCAGTTCGCGACCGAGGACTTCCCCTCGGCGCACTGCCCCAGCCCGCTGCACCCCGCCTCGCGCGGAATGAACGAGGCCGAGCAGGTCGACTGGCTCGTCCAGGACTTCGAGAACCTGCTGTACGAGGTCGGCCCCGAGACCGTCGCCGCGTTCATCTCCGAACCGATCCTCGGCGCCGGCGGCCTCATCATCCCGCCCGCCGGGTACTTCGCCCGCCTCCAGGAGGTCCTCGACCGCCACGGCATCCTGTTCGTCGCGGACGAGGTCATCACCGGCTACGGCCGCACCGGATCGATGTTCGCCACCACCGAGTTCGGCCTCACCCCCGACATCATCACCACCGCCAAGGGGCTGTCCTCGTCCTACCTGCCCATCTCGGCCACGCTGGTGAGCGAGAAGGTCAGCGCCGTCCTGGCCGAGGGCAGCCGGCAGATCGGCACCTTCGGGCACGGCTTCACCTACTCGGGGCACCCCGTGGCCGCCGCCGTCGCCCGCGAGACCCTCGCCATCCTGCGGGAACGCGACATCCCCGGCCACGTCCGCGACGTCGCCCCGCACCTCGAACGCGCGCTGGAGAAGTTCCGCGGCGCCGAACTCGTCCGCGACGTACGCCACCACGGCCTGCTGGGCGGCGTCGAGTTCGACCCCTCCCAGGGGGACCACGAACCGGGCCGCATCGGACAGGCCGTCCTGCGGGCGGCCAAGGAGCGCGGCCTGCTCCTGCGGGCCATGGGCGACACCGTGGTCTTCGCGCCCCCGCTGATCATCACGCCCGACCAGATCGACGACCTGATGGAACGCTTCACCGCAGCCCACCACGACGTGCTCGACTCGCTCGGCCGACGAGCGGCCTGACCGCAAGGAGCAGCCCGATGGCCATCGGCATCCTCGCCACCGGCTCGTACCTGCCCGACCACGTCGTCACCAACGACGACCTCGCCCAAGTGGTGCCGACCTCCGACGCCTGGGTCACCTCCCGCACCGGCATCCGGCAGCGGCGCCGGGCCGACCCGGGGCAGCACACCTCCGACCTGGGGCACCGCGCCGCCCTGGCCGCCCTCGACGACGGCGGCCTCGCCCCCGACCAGCTCGACGCGCTGGTGGTGGCCACCAGCTCGCCCGACCAGATCCAGCCCTCCACCGCCTGCAACGTCCACGCCAAGCTGGGCCTGAACCAGGTGCCGGCCTTCGACGTCGGCGCCGTGTGCAGCGGCTTCGTCTACGCCACCGCCACCGCCGCCGGACTGATGGGCGCCTTCCCCCAGTACCGGCACGTCATGGTGGTCGGCTGCGAGGCGTACAGCCGCATCCTGGACTACGAGGACCGGGGGACCTGCGTCTTCTTCGGCGACGGCGCCGGCGCCGCCGTCCTGGGACACGTCCCCGACGGATACGGCATCCTCGGCTGCGACCTGATGGCCGACAGCACCCGGCTGGACGTGGTCGGCATCCCGGCCGGAGGAACCCGCGAGCCCACGAGCCGGCGGACGGTCGAGGAGCGGCGCCACTACTTCCACATGGACGGACGCCGGGTGTGGGACTTCGCCACCCAGGCCGTCCCCCGCGTGGTCAAGGGCGCCCTCGCCGCCGCCGGCCTGGACGTCGGCGACGTCGACCACCTCATCACCCACCAGGCCAACGCCCGGCTCATCGAGGAGTGCGCCGACCGGGCCGGCATCCCGCTCGACCGCGTCCCGATGACCGTCGACCGCTACGGCAACACCGCGGCCGCCTCGGTCCCCATCACCCTCGACGAAGCCCGCGCCGCGGGCACGCCGCGCCGCGGCGACGTCGTGGTGCTCGCGGCGGTCGGCGGCGGCATGACCGCCGGCGCCCTCGTCCTGCGCTGGTACTGAACCCCACCCTGGAGACCCTCACATGACCGCGCCCACCGCGCCCACCGCGCCCACCACGGCCCCCGCCGGCCCGACCACCACCCCGGACCCCGCCCCGCCCCGGACACCCTCCGGCGGGTCCGCCTTCACCGAGTTCGCCCGCACCCACATCGCCCCCCGGGCCGACACGGCCTACGAGGCCGAGGTCCTCGACCGCCTGTCCTGGCAGCGCCTGGCCGACCTGGGCCTGTGGCGCCTCGGCGTCCCCGAGCACCTCGGCGGCGCCGGGGGAACCTGGCGCGACCTCGCCGAGGGCATCGCCGACATCGCCCGGGGCAGCGACGACCTGGGCTTCACCCTGTCCCTCATCGCCCACGCCGGCCTCGTGCGGGCGCTGGTGGAACACGGCAACGAGCACCACCACCGGACCGTGCTGCCCCCGCTCATGAAGGGGGCGGTCGGAGCCACCGCCCTGACCGAACCGCACGGCGGATCGGACGTCGCCCGCACCCGGACCGTCGGCGAGCGGACCCCCGACGGCTGGCGCCTCAGCGGCACGAAGGACCACATCACCAACGCCCCCGTCGCCGACCGGGCCCTCATCCTCGGCCGCGTGCCCGCACTGGGCCGCCGGGACATCTCCCTCTTCCTGGTCAACCTGCACAGCCCCGGCGTCCGCCGCGGCCCGGCCGAACAGCTCCTCGGCCTGCGGACCAGCCCGACCGGCGCCATCCACCTGCGCGACGTGCTGCTGCACCCGGACGCCGTCCTGGGCGAACCGGGCGACGGCCTGCGCACCCTGTACGACGTCATCAGCTTCGACCGCGCCCTGTACGGCCTCGTCATCGCGGCGTTCCTGGAACCCCAGCTCGACAGGGTCATCGACTTCGCCCGCCGCCGCGAGGCGTTCGGCGTGCCGATCCTCGACCACCAGTACGTCCAGGGCCGCGTCACCGACATCCGCGTCACCGTCGAGGTCGCCCGCGCCACCGCCCTGGCCGGCATCGACGCCCTCGTCGCCGGGGACCCCGAGGCGTCCCTGCGCTGCTCGGTGGCCAAACTGGTGGGCTCCGAGGGTCTGGTCGAGGCCGCCCAGGACCTGATGCGGCTGCACGGCCACGCCGGGTTCATGCGCGGCCCCCTGACGCGCATCGTCCAGGACGCGCTGGGCACCCTGATCGCCGGGGGCACCAGCGAGATGCAGCGCAAGAACATCCTGAACCAGATGCTGGCCCACCGCACGGACTGATCCCGGTCCGCCCGGACGACCCGCGCACGCACCCGGAACGAGGAGCCGATGACCGCGACATCAACCGATCCCGCCGTCCCCTCGCGGACGTCCCTGGGGCGCCCCTTCTTCTGGTTGTGGAACGCGTGCGCGGGCTCGAACCTGGCGGACGGCGTCTACCAGGTCGCCCTGCCGGCCACCGCCGTCCACCTGGGCGGCGGTGCCGACGGCGTCGCCCTCGTGGCCGCCATGTCCCGCCTCCCGTGGCTGCTCTTCGCCCTCTTCTCCGGGCTGCTCGTCGACCGGTACGACGAACGACGGCTGATGCGCGTCGTCAACACCGGGCGCGTCCTCGTCCTCGGCGCCGTCGCCCTGCTGCTGGCCCTGGGGGAGGGGAGTATTTCCCTGCTCGCCGCCGCCGCGTTCCTCCTCGGCATCGGCGAGACCGTCTTCGACACCGCCTTCCACACCACCACCCCCGGCCTGGTCGAGCCCTCCCAGCTCGAACGCGCCAACGCGCGCCTCCAGGCCGCCGAGATCACCACCAACCAGATGGCCGGCCCGCCGCTCGGCGGCCTGCTCCTCGGGCTGACCGCCGCGCTCGCCTTCGGCGCCACCGCCGTCCTCTACCTCGCCACCGTGCTGGCCCTCCTCGCGCTCCCGGCCCCGGACGGCCGGACCCCGCCGGCCGCGACGCCCGGCCGCACCGGCGTCCTGCGCGACATCCGCGCCGGACTCTCCTTCCTCGTCGGCCACCGCACCCTCCTCGTCTACGCCCTGGGCGTGGGCGCGCTCAACCTGGCCTGGGCCGCGGTCTACGCGGCCCTGCCCGTCCTCGCCCTGCGGCCCGGCCCCCTCGGACTGAGCCCCTCCGCCTACGGGACCCTGCTGATGATCGCCGGTGTCAGCGGACTCGCCGTCGGACTGCTGTCCGCCAAGGCCACCGCCCGGCTCGGCACGCGCCCCTGCATGGCCCTGGGGCTGGCGGGCATGGCCGTCGGCTTCCTCCTGCCGGGGCTCGTGCTCACGACGGCCTCGCTGGGCGTCGGACTGGGCTGCACCGGCCTGCTCGTCCTGATCAACGTGGTGACCGTCTCGTACCGCCAGCGCACCGTCCCGCAGGAGATGCTCGGCCGGGTCACCTCGGCCTACCGCCTGATCGCCTTCGGCTGCCTGCCCCTGGGCTCCGCCCTCGCCGGCGTGGTCGGCAGCCACGCCGGCTCGCGGCCGGTGCTCCTCGTGGCCGGCTGCGTCGTCCTCGCGGCGGCGGTCCCGATGGTCCTCGCCACGCCCCGTCCGGCTCCGGCCCCGACTGAAGTCACGGAGACAGAGTGAACGTCACGCTCACCCGCACCGGCGGAACACACGTCGACGCGGTCCTCACCCCCGGGACCCTCGACCACCCCCTGGTACGCGACTGCCCCCATCTGTACTGCGGCCCCCGCTGGCTCCGCGTCGAGGAACAGGCCCATCCCGGCGACGCGTTCTACACCTGGGCGCGCACCGGGGACTCGACCGCCTTCGCCCCCGCGTACGGCTTCGACCGCACCAGCAACCCCTGGCCCTTCGCCCGCCCCGACCTCTTCCTGGCCGACGTGACGGGAACCGGTGAGGGCCACGAGGCCCTGCTGCCCGCCTTCACCGTCGGCGGGCGCCGCCCCGGGCGCAGCAAGTTCTGCACCGCGGGCTCCGTCCGGCAGCGCGCCCGGACCCTGACCCTGCTCCTGGAGGCCGCCGCCGAAGGGGCCGTCGTCCGCGGCGCCGCCTGCCTGGCCGCCCTGTACTGCCCGCCCGGGGACGCCGACCTCGTCGCCGCCTTCCGCGCCCACGGCGGCGTCAGGTTCCCCTCCCACGGCGCCAACATCCTCGGCCTGCCCGGCGACGGCCTGTCGGACTGGATGGCCTCACTGCCCCGCAAGCAGCGCGCCAAGGAGAAGGCGGACCTGCGCAAACTCGACGGGGCGGGCGTCGAGTTCACCGTCTCCCCGCTGCGGGAGCCCGACATCGACCGGATCGTCCCCCTGGAGCTGGGCCTCTACGACAAGTACGGCCACGCGTACGCCCGGGAGGAGGCCGTGGCCCTCCACCGCGCCTACCTCGACCACCTGGGGGACGACGCCCTGCTCGTACGCGCCCGCCGCGACGGCGCCGACCTCGGGTTCGTCTCCCTCGTCCGCCACGGACCCCGCCTCCACGTCCGCCAGGCCGGATTCCATCCGCAGGCCGGCGACAGCGGCCCGGTCTACTTCGGCGCCGCCCTGCACGAGCCCGTCCGATGGGCCTACGCCCACGGCGTCCGCCACCTCGACCTGTCCGTCGGCTCGGACGCCGTCAAACGGCGCCGCGGCGCGCGGACGCACCCGCGCGACGCCTGGTTCGTCCCGCTCACCGAAGCCGCCCGCCGGCACCTGCGCCACCTCACGGAACGCGCCGGCGAGGACCCCGCCCCCACCCCCGCGACAGCGAAGGCGACGACATGACCACCTCCACGACCCGCGCCACGACCGACCCGTCCTCCCTGGTGGGGACGGTCGCCCGCATCACCCACACCGTCACGGACGAGGACGCCGCCACCCGCTGGGGCAACGACCTGCCGGTGCTCGCCACCCCGGTCCTGCTGTGGCTGAGCGAGATCGCCGCCATGAAGGTCGTCGAACAGGCCGTCGGCGAGGGCGACATGACCGTGGGCCTCGCGCACGACTCGGGTCACCTCGCGCCCACGCCCGTCGGGGACGAGGTCACCGTCTCGGCCACCCTGACCCGCGTCGACGGCCGTGAACTCGTCTTCGACGTCGAGGCCCGGGACTCCGAGGCCGTCGTCCTGCGCGGCCGCCACACCCGGGCCCTCATCGACCGGAAGCGGTTCGTCGCCCGGATCGACCGCCGCCGCGGCTGACCGCCGCGCGACGGAGCCGGGGCCGGCCGGTGTCTCCCGGACACCGGCCGGCCCCGGCCCCGTTCCGCCCCCTCAGCGCGCGGAACGGGCCCCGCTCCGCCGCAGGATGCCCAGAGCGGCCTCCACGAGGGGCGCGTTGCCCCCGGCCGGTGAACCGTCCGGAAGGAACAGCACGTCCTCCAGGCCGATGCGGGTGTCCAGGCCCAGCTCGGCGGCGGTCTCCAGGACGGGCCACGCCGTCGCGTCGTCGCCGTGCAGCAGGATCGGCGCCGGTGTCGCCGCCGACAGGCGCCGGACCATCTCCCGGGCCGTGTCCGCCGCCCGGTCGGCGGGCGTGTCGGTGATCTCGGCCAGTACGCGCAGGACGCGGCCGGCGAACGGGGACGCGAGGAAGGCGCGCGGCCCGTCGGTACCGGAGAAGAGCCCGGCCTCGACGCCGACCCCCCGGTCCTCCAGCGTCCGCGCGACCAGACCGGCCCCCTCCTCGTGCCAGTTGACCGACGCGTGGTCCGGCAGCGTCGTCCAGGACTCGACGAGCCGGGCCCGGCGCGCGGGGTCGCTCTCGATCCACGCGCCCGTGGTCACCCCGACGCGGACCCCGGGCCCGACGGCCTCGCGAACGGCCTGGAGCACGTCGTGGACCACCACCGGGTCCAGCGTGTCCCGGCCCCGCCCGTCCCTGGGGTGCAGATGGACGTCCTCGGCCCCCGCACCGACCGCCCGCCGCGCCTCGGCCGCCAGTTCCCCGGCGGTGGTTCCCAGCCCGGGGCCCTCGTCGGGCCGGCGCGTTCCGTTGAGACAGACTTGCAGCATGCGTGGCACTCTGGCACGCCCCGGTCCGGCGGCGGCGAAGTACACGCCGAAAGTTCCACGGGCCGGGGCGCGACGGCGCCCCTCCCGCTTCCACTTCCGGCACGTCCACTTGAGGAAGCGTCCCCGCGCGCATGATCCGCGCGCCGCCGGTCAGCCGATCGGGCGCCGACAGTGGCAGCTTCAGAGAGGAACGCCATGCAGCGCGTGACGACGCAGAAGGACCGGCCGCCCGTGGGAACGCCCCGCCCGGCCGCACCCACCGCGCGGCCCGGGGCGGAAGGGCCCGGAACCGCGCGGACCCCCGACCGGCGCCCGGACGGGAGCTGACGTGCTGACGGACATCGTCGTACAGAACGTCGCGTCCTTCCGGATCGACCCCGCCGTCCTGGCCCGCCCCCACCGCCGCACCGTCCTGGTCACCAGTCCGACGCAGCACCAGAAGCTCCTCAAGCGCAACCGCGCGGACGTCTTCGACCGCGTGATCGTCCACGAGGACTTCAGCCCGTCCGGCATCGCCCGCTGCGTGACGGCGGTGCGCGACGCCCTGCCCCCGGGCGACCGCGACGGCGTACGCCTGCTGTGCCACGACGAGTACGCGCTCGGCGCCGTGGCCGAGGCGCGCCTCCTGGCCGGCGTCCCGGGCGACCGCCCGGAGCAGGTGGCCCCGTTCGTCGACAAACTGGCGATGAAGGCCGCCCTGGCGGACGCGGGCGTACGGCTGCCGAAACACCGCGAGTGGTCCGCCGCCGACTACCACCGCGACCCCGGGCGGTACGCCGCCGGGCTGGGTGACGACCTCGGCTGGCCGGTGTTCGTGAAACCGCTCGACGAGTCCGGCAGCGTCGGCACCGCCGTCCTGCGCGACGCCGCCGCCCTGCACGCCTGGGCCCGGGAGGCCGGCGAACGCCGCTTCGAGCTGGACGAGTACCTCGACGGCGACCTCTTCCACGTGGACACCACCGTCCGGGACGGAGAGATCCTCCACGCGAAGGCCAACAGGTACCTGCACCCCTGCTACGACTACCTGAAGGGCCGTCTCTGCGCCTCCTGGACGCTGCCCGACGACCGGCCGGAGGCCGAGGCCCTCAAGGAGTTCAACCGGCGGGTCCTCGAAGCCTTCCGCGACAAGCCGCGCGACGGCGTCTTCCACCACGAGGTCTTCCGCCGCCCCGACGGCGAACTGGTCTTCCTGGAGATCGCGTCCCGCGCCCCGGCGGCGCTCGTGCCCTCCACCCACCGCATCGCCTGGGGAGTGGACATCGAGGAGTCCCACTTCCGGCTCCAGCGCGGGGAACGTCCCCTCGCCCCGGAGGCCACGGGGCTGCACGCGGCCTGGGCGTACTTCCCCAAGCGCGCGGGCACCGTCGTGGACCTCCGGACCGCCCGGCTGCGCAGCGACCACCACTGGCAGTGGAACGTCGAGACGGGCCGGACCACGGAGGCGCCCCGCGACATCCGGGACTTCAGCGCCGCCGTACTGCTGTGGAACTCCGACCACGACGCCCTCCTGGAGGACCTGCGCACCCTCGACGCCCACCGGGCGGTGCTCACCGCCTGACCCCCTCCGGGGCCGCCGTGCCGTTCCCCGGGCGCACCCGTCCGCGCCCGGGGAACGGCCCCGCGCCCGGGGCGGGACCGGGCGCCTCCTGAACCGTCCGTCAGGAAGCGGCGGGACGCAGGACGTCCGCGACGGCGTCGAGCGCGGCCCGCCAGGGGTAGGCGTCCGGCTCCTCCCGCCCGGACGGACGGGGAGCGGGCGTTTCCTCGCCGTGGAGGACCCGCACCCCGGCGCCGCGCAGGGTCTCGACCGACCGCTCGAACTGCGGGTGCGCGACGTGCGCGGGGGTCACGCACGGCAGCGCCGCCATGGGGACGCCCTTCCCGATGCCCTCGGCGACCACGCCGACGAGCCACTTGTCCGTGATGCCCAGGGCCCACTGGTTGACCGTGCCGAACGTGGCCGGCGCCACGAGTATCGCGTCCGGTTCCGGCCACACCTCCGGCTCGCCGGGAAGGGCGTGGTCCCAGCGCACGGGGTGTCCGGTGAGCGCGGCGAGGCCGTCGAGGGAGCCGGCGAGCCAGTGCGCGGCCCTCGGCGTCAGTCCGAGGCACACGTCCCAGCCGTCGGCCTGTGCCTCTTCGACGACCCGGGCGATGTCGAAGACGGGCGGGGCGGCGCTGCTGAACAGGTACAAGGTCCGGATGTTCATGAACCCCATCCGATCATATGTATGCGCCATCGATCGTCGTCCCGCCCGTCCGGTGATCACGAGGACACCGCCGGCCGGACGGGCGGAGCGGCGGCCTCCCGGTCCGCCGGACGCCGGCGGACCGGGCGCCAGGTCGTGACCAGGGCGGCGGCCAGGAGGAGTTCGGCGATGTCACCGCCGTAGTACATGATCTCCGCACCGCCCCGGACCTGCTCGACGGGCGCGTGGACATGGGTCCCGAAACCCCCGTACAGCAGCTGCGAGACCACCGCGTGCGCCGCGATCGCCACACCGAGCCAGACCAGCCGCACACGCACGTCCGGCCGGGAGGGAGAGGGGTCCGGCCCGGCGACGACGTGGGCGAACAGGCAGCCGGACAGCAGGAAGTGCGCGTGCAGCAACCAGTGCGCCACGGGGTCGCCCGTGATCACCCCGTAGAGGGGAGTGAAGTAGAGCGGGACCAGGCTGCCCGTGGACAGCGCGAGCGCGACCCAGGGACGGGTGAGCGCGCCGACGGGCGCGCTGCGCAGCACGGCGCTCAGCCGCCGCCCCCGTGCGGCGGGCAGCGTGCGCAGCAGGAGGGTGACGGGAGCCCCCAGGACGAGCGCGAGCGGCGCGTACATGCCGATGAGCACGTGCTGGAGCATGTGCCCCCGGAAGTCCTCGTGCGCGAAGGGGGCCACGGGCGGCAGCAGCGCGACGCCGAGCAGGACCACGCCGCTCAGGAAGCTCGCCGTCCGCCACGGGCTCCGGCCCAGGGCCGGGTTGCGGCGTCGTGCCCGGCGGGCGAGCAGCGCGTAGAAGACGGCGGCGGCCAGCAGCGGGAGGAGGGGCAGCAGCGTCTCCGGGAGGCCGCCGCCCCCGGTGTGCCCGTGCCCGGACGCGGGGTGTCCCATCAGACGTGCCGGGAAGCGGGGACGTCGGGGTCGAGGGGCCGGCCGCCGCGCCGCCACAGCAGACCGGCGGCGACCAGCAGGGCGCCGAGGGCGAGGAAGGCGAGGTCCCACCAGACCTGGCCGGCTCCGCCACGGACGTGGTGGATGCCGAGGAGGTGGTGGTTCAGCACGCCCTCGACGAGGTTGAACAGCCCCCAGCCGACGAGCACCCATCCCCAGAGCACCCGGGAGCCCCACACCCGCCGCCGGCCGTGGGTGACCCGCGCGTACAGGACGGCGAGCCCCAGGAGCACCGCGAGCCAGCACACGGTGTGGAAGACGCCGTCCCAGACGGTGTTCATCTCCAGGCCGGAGACGGTGCGGGGGTCGTAGTACTTCACGCCGACGCGGTCCTGGTCGGTGCCGCTGAGCATGTGGTGCCACCGCAGCAGCTGGTGGAGCAGGATGCCGTCGACGAACCCGCCCAGCCCCACCCCGAGCAGGATGCCCGGCAGCCGGATGCTTCTCGGCCGTGGGACGCCGGCCGGGGTCTCGCCCACCGTAGGGGCCATCACCGATCTCCTTTTCCGCACCTGGTGCGTCGGGAACGTTCCGCAGGACCCCTTCCCCGCTTCGCTGCGGCCATCCTGTCCCGGTGTCCTCCGTACGGCCCCGCCGCCGTACGGCCGGACCTCCGGAACGACGGGGCCGACGAGACGGATTGAGACCGGGCGGCACGGGCACGCGCTCCCCGGAACGAGAAAGTCCCGCCTTCACGGGCGGCGAGCAACGGGAGAGAAACGGGTGAGGATGGCCGAGCGACCGACGGCGTCGAAGCGACGGACCCGGACGGCGGACCGGGGTGACGTGCGAACGCCACCGCTGCGCCCCGGCGACTACGACCCGGCCGACTACGCCCCGTCCGTGGTGCGCAGCGCCGAGGAGGCGGGGGTCTCGCCCCTGCTGGTGATGACCGTGCTCCACAACGAGGCGTACAAGCCGCACCACCCGCTCCTGGAGCGGCTGTGGCAGTGGTGGAAGCCCGGGGCCTCCTTCGGGCTGGCCAACATGCACCGCGCGGCGTTCGAGCAGGTCCGCCGGGCGCACGGCCTGTCGGAGCGGTGGAAGGACCTCCGCGACGACCCGGCCCTCGCCATCCACGCGGCCGCCCTGCACCTGAAGGACCTCGACCGGAGCCTCCCGGAGCGGCACGCGCGCCGCTACACCCGCGACGAACTGCTCGCCCTCGGCTACAACACGGGCGAGCACAACATGCGGGCCTTCGCCCGGGGCGTCCCGCCCGGTCCCATGGCACGGTCGTACCTGCGCCGTTTCCGCGCGTACCGGGCCAGGGCCGCCGAGGTCCTGGCGGAGCACCGGGAGCGGAACGACGCCGTGGCCGGCTGACCGGGGGAGCGGGCCCGTCCCGGCGGCGGGCGAGGCCGCCGGGAGGGGCCCGGAAACACCGGGCCGAACCACTGGTGGATCGCGCCGATCGGGGTACACGGGTCCGCATGGCACCGAAGACCGACGACCTCATGTCCCTGCGGGCGGCGCGGCAGCTGCGCCGGGTCCGCGCCTTCTACGCGGCGGGCGTCCTGCTGTGGGCGGCCGCCGCGGCCTGGACGGGATGGGCGCATCCCGGGACCCGGCAGATGTGGATCTCCACGCTCCTGCTGGCCGTCTTCGCCGGGCTGCTCTGCACGGTCTCCCTGTGGCTGCGCCGCCTCCGGACCGCCACCGGGAGCCCGGCCCGCCGCGCCGCACCGCGACGCGTGAGCGCTCCCCGCCACGCGAACGCCTGACCCCGGACCGCGCCCACGGGAGGACGCACCATGACCACATTCGTCATCACCGTTCCGGGAACGTTCGTCTCCGGGATCACCGGTTCCGAGCGTTCGGCCCTGGAACGGGGACTGGCCCCCCGGCACACCGACGTGAGCGAGAGCGAGGGCGTGAACCTCCTCACCGTGAACGAGGACGGCACCTTCTCGGTCCGCCTGGAGGTCGAGGCCACGGACCGGTACGAGGCCGAACTGGACGCCACGAAGCTCGTCTCGGCCGCGCTGCGGGCGGCGGGAATCGCGGAATCCGGTGCTCCGCTCGGTCCGCCGGCCGTCACCGGCATCGACAACGACCTCTGATCCCGGCCTCCGGGCTCCGGGACGAGCGGCCCGGCGGCACGCCACCGGGCCGCGAACCGTTTCACGACGCAACCGGCGCCCCGCCCGCCTCCCGGTGGGACGGCCCGGTCCGGCCGTCGCCGCTCACGGGTGCCGGACGGCGGCGCCCCGCGTCCCCGGAGCGTCCGCCGGGGCTTCCTGTCCGCGCTCCGGGCCCGGGCCGGTGATGCCGTCCGGCGCCGCCGCGGGCCGCGTGGAGAGGACTTCGCGGGCCTGTTCGGCGGCGCGCGCGAGACTTTCGGCGACGTAGTCGAGGAAACGCGCGACGTTCTCCAGGCGGACGGCCGCCGGGGTGCCGGAACCGAGGACGGCGACGCCCTCCCGTGCCACCTCGACCTGCCGGACGAGGGAGTGGACGCTGGCCGTCATCGACTGGTACCAGAGGTCGCCGTCGACGGCGTAGCGCTCGCGGCGGCCCTCGGCGCGCTCCCTGCGGACGAGGGTCTGGCCCTCCAGGAAGGCGATCGACTTGGAGACGGTCGCCGGGCTGACCCGAAGGCGTTCGGCGAGTTCGGACGCGGTCAGGCTGCCGGCGTCGGTCATCATCAGGGCGACCATCACCCGGGCCGCCATCCTGGGCAGGCCCGCCTCCACCATGACCGTGGTGAACGACTCCTCGTACGCGCGGACGGCCCCCGGGTCGCGTCCGTGCGGCTGCGGCCCGGTCCGCGCGGACCGGGCCGGGGCGGGCCCGCGCCGCCGGGCGCGCTGTTCCGTGGCGCGGTGGGCCAGGTCCGCGCGGTACCCGGCCGGTCCGCCGTTGCGCATCACCTCGCGCGTGACCGTCGAGGTCGGCCGGTCGAGGCCCCTCGCGATCTCCGCGTAGGCGAGGCCGCCGGCCAGCCCCAGCGCGATCTGCTGACGGTCCTTCTGGGTGAGCCTGCCTCCCGGCATCCGGGCCTCCTTCGTCCTCCTGGAGCTCCCAGCATAGCGTTCATCCTCCTTTCATTGCAACGAGCGTGCCACCTGACGTTGCGTTAAACGGCAGCCCGGTGCAACGATTTGACGCCTTTGATCTGCGGTTATGGGACTTCTCTGCAATCAATGCGTTGCCAACTATGTGAACGCAACGTAGCTTTTCCCGTGTTAGAAACGACAAGCCGCAAGGAGAACACCATGCAGACGTTCGACACCCCCGCCCCGATCGCCGTCGTCCTCGACGTCCCCGCCGGACGCGTCCAGGTCATCGCCGCCGACCGGGCCGACACCGTGGTCGAGGTCCTGCCCGCGAACCCCTCCAGGGGCCGTGACGTCAAGGCCGCGGAGCAGACCTCGGTCGGGTACGCCGACGGCGTCCTGCGGATCGGGGTGCCGGTGAGGAACCAGTCCCTCGGTCCCTCCGGTTCCGTCGAGGTCACCGTCCGGCTGCCCGCCGGCTCCCGGGTCGAGGGGAAGGCGGCCGCCACCGAGTTCCGGGGCGTCGGACGCCTCGGCGACGTCGTCTTCGACGGCGCGTACCGGCAGACCAAGATCGACGAGGCGGAGAGCGTCCGCCTCACCGCCACCGACGGCGACATCGAGGTCGGCCGGCTGAACGGTCCCGCGGAGATCGGCACCCGGCGGGGCGACATCCGGATCGCCGAGGCCGTGCGCGGTACGGTCACGCTCCGCACCGACCAGGGCGACATCTCGGTCGCCGCGGCCCGCGGGGTCTCGGCCTCGCTGGACGCCGGCACCGGCCACGGCCGCGTCGGCAACGACCTGAGGAACGACGGCGCCGCCACCCTGGACATCCACGCGACCACCACCTACGGCGACGTCACCGCCCGCAGTCTCTGACGTGCCGCCGCGACACCGGGGGAGGGGCCGCGCCGGATCCGGAGGGGGAGGGCGGCGGAGGGGGAGGGACGTGCCTCAGGCGTGCCGGCCGGCCGCCCCCACCGGATCGTCCAGCAGGGCCCGTACCACCGAGTGCGCCGCCCCCAGCAGGGGGCCTCGCGGGCCGAGCCGGGAGACCGACACCGGGCAGGCCCGCCCGGCCGTCCGCCCGTCCAGCTCCTTCCGCAGGGACGGCAGCAGCCAGGGGGCGAGAGCGGCCAGCGCGCCGCCCAGCACGACGGCCTCGGGGTCGAACAGGTTGACCGCCCCGGTGAGCGCGATGCCCAGCGCCTCGCCGGCCCCCTCCAGGGCCCGCCGCACCGCCCGGTCGCCGGCGGCGGCCCGTTCGGCGAGCAGGCCCTCGCGGGCGTCCGGTTCCCCGCCGGCCGCCCGCAGCACCGCCCTCTCCCCGGCGTACTGCTCCAGGCAGCCGCGACCGCCGCAGCCGCAGGCCGGCCCGTCCGGGCGGACCGGCACGTGCCCCAGCTCACCCGCGAGACCGCGGGCCCCGCGCAGCAGGTGCCCGTCCACGACCACCGCCGCGCCGATGCCGGTCCCGGCGGAGACGTGCAGGAAGGTCCTCGGCGTGTCCGTGCCCAGCCACAACTCCGCCAGACCGCCGAAGTGGGCCTCGTTGTCCACGACCAGGGGGAGGTCCCCGGGAAGCAGGGGGCCGAGGTCGGCATCGCGCCAGCCCAGGTTCGGGGCGTGGACGACGGTGCGCCCGTCCGGCGCCACCGGGCCCGGCACCGCCACGGCGAGCCCCGCCGGCCGCAGCCCCTCGCCCTCGCTCCGGGCGACGGCCTCCCGGACGAGCCCGGTCAGCTCCCCGGCGACCGCCCCGGGGGAGCGGCCCCGGTTGGCGACGTGCCGCTCGACCCGGACGCGCACCTCGCCCCGCAGGTCCGTCACGCAGACCGCCAGGTGGTCGACGCCGATCTCGGCGCCGATCCCGGCGGGGCCCCGGTCGCTGACGGCGAGGGCGGAACCGGGCCGGCCCCGGCCCGCCCGGCCCGGCCGCTCGGGCCCCAGCTCCCGCAGCAGTCCGGCGCCGACGAGCTCGTCGACGAGGGTCGACACCGCCGCCCGGGTCAGCCCGATGCGGGAGGCGACCGCGGCGCGGGAGAGCGGGCCCTCGGCGCTGACCGTGTGCATCACCCGCGCGAGGTTGCGCCGGCGCATGCCCCGCTGGGTGTCGGGCAGCGCGCGGCCGGAGGACGCGGGACGGGCCTCGTGCACCAGTGCGTTCCTCCCGGGGATCCGGTGTCCGGCCGGTGTCATCCGGCCGGCACGCCCCGCTCCAGCAGCGGCGCCGCGTGGGAGAGTACCCCGGAGATCCGGTCCAGCGTCTCCTCGTCCCGGGCCACGGCGTCGAGCACGGGGCCCCGCGCGGTGCCCCAGCGCCGGGCGACCGCGGCCGGGTCCTCCCCGGTGAGCAGGGCCGCCGCCTGCGCCGCGGCGCCGAGCGCCACCAGCTCTCCGGCCCGGGGGACGTGGACCGGGCGCCCCGACAGCCGTCGTACGGTCCGCCGCCAGGCGGCGCCGCGGGCGCCGCCGCCGATGAGGAGCAGCGGGGCCGTGGGGTCCGCGTCCTCGTCCAGCACCCGCTCGAGCGCGGTGAGCAGGGCGTGGACGGCGCCGTCGTAGGCGGCCTGCAGCAGTTGGCCGGCGGTGGTGTCGTGGCGCAGGCCGAGCAGGAGGCCGGAGGCGCCCGGCAGGTTCGGGGTGCGTTCGCCGTCCAGATAGGGCAGCAGGGTCACGTCCCCGGCGGGCTCGACGGCCTCGCGGTCCAGACCCAGCAGCGCGGCGACCCGGTCGACGGCCAGGGTGCAGTTGAGCGTGCAGGCCAGCGGCAGCCAGTCGCCGCGCGCGTCGGCGAACCCGGCCACGGTCCCGGTCGGGTCGGCGGGACGGCGGGAGGAGACCGCGTAGACCGTGCCCGAGGTGCCCAGGCTCATCACCGGGGTGCCGGGGCGCAGCCCGAGGCCCAGGGCGGCCGCCGCGTTGTCGCCGGTGCCCGACGCGACCGGGATCCCCCCGGGGAGCGGCAGGTCGGGGTGGGCGCGCACGGTGCCGGCCACCTCGCCGGGCCGCACCAGGCGGGGCAGCAGCGCCGGGTCCAGGCCCACGCGCCCGAGGATCTCCTCGTCGTACGTCTCCGTCGCCGCCGCCCACCATCCGGTGCCGGACGCGTCGCCCCGGTCGGTGGTGCCCCGGCCCGTCAGCCGTTCGGTCAGGTAGTCGTGGGGCAGGCGCACCGCCTCGGTCGCCCGCGCCGCGTCCGGCTCGTGTTCGGCGAGCCAGGCCCACTTCGTCACCGTGAAGGAGGCCGTGGGCACGCTGCCGGTGCGCCCGGCCCAGAACTCCGCGCCCCCCGGTCCTCCGGTCAGCCGGCGGGCCTGGGGCGCGGACCGCAGGTCGTTCCACAGCAGCGCAGGGCGCACCGGTTCGCCGTGCGCGTCCAGGGTGACCAGGCCGTGCTGCTGCCCGCCGACCGACAGCGCGGCGGCCCTGCCCGCGTCCGCCCCGCACTGCCGCAGCGCTTCGCACAGCGCCCGCCACCACTGTCGCGGATCGCTCTCCCGTCCCGCTCCCGAGGAGACCGTGTGCGGCGCCCGGCCGTCGGCGACGACCCTGCCCGTGGGCACGTCGACGACGAGCGCCTTGGTGGACTGCGTGGACGTGTCCACGCCGATGACGAACGGTCCCTCGGTCACTGGCATCGCGCTCTCCCTCTCGGCGGGCCCGGATCACCGCATTTCCGGGACCCTTCCCACCCGTACGTCGGCACACTAATTTGTAAACCGCCATGACGAAATAGTCGCGCATCCGAGCGTCGCGCATCCGAGCGTCGCGCACCCGAGCGTCGCGCACCCGAGCAAGGAGCTGTGGCATGGACTACCGGCCCACCCCCGAGGACAGGTTCACCTTCGGCCTGTGGACCGTCGGCTGGCGGGGCGGGGACCCCTTCGGGGACGCCACCCGCGCGGCCCTGGACCCGGTCGAGACGGTGCGGCGCCTGGCCGGTCTGGGCGCCTCCGGCGTCACGTTCCACGACGACGACCTGATCCCCTTCGGGTCCTCCGACACCGAGCGCGAGGCGTGCGTCAAGCGCTTCCGGGAAGCCCTCGACGCCACCGGCCTGACCGTGCCGATGGCCACCACCAACCTCTTCACCCACCCGGTCTTCAAGGACGGCGCCTTCACCGCCAACGACCGGGACGTGCGCCGCTTCGCCCTCCGCAAGACCCTCCGCAACATCGACCTCGCCGCCGAACTGGGCGCCGAGGTCTACGTCGCCTGGGGCGGCCGCGAGGGCGCCGAGTCCGGCGCGGCCAAGGACGTGCGGCTGGCGCTGGACCGCATGAAGGAGGCGTTCGACCTGCTCGGCGAGTACGTCACCGAGCAGGGCTACGACCTGCGCTTCGCCATCGAGCCCAAGCCCAACGAGCCGCGCGGCGACATCCTGCTGCCCACGATCGGCCACGCCCTGGCCTTCATCGAGCGCCTGGAGCGCCCCGACCTCGTGGGCGTGAACCCCGAGGTCGGCCACGAGCAGATGGCCGGCCTCAACTTCCCGCACGGCGTCGCCCAGGCGCTGTGGGCCGGCAAGCTCTTCCACATCGACCTCAACGGCCAGTCCGGCATCAAGTACGACCAGGACCTGCGCTTCGGCGCCGGCGACCTGCGCGCCGCCTTCTGGCTCGTGGACCTCCTGGAGAGCGCCGGCTACACGGGCCCCCGCCACTTCGACTTCAAGCCCCCGCGCACCGAGGGACCCGACGGCGTCTGGGCCTCCGCCGAGGGCTGCATGCGCACCTACCTGATCCTCAAGGAGCGGGCGGCGGCCTTCCGGGCCGACCCGCGGGTGCGGGAGGCCCTGCGCGCCTCCCGCCTGGACGAACTGGCCCTGCCCACCGCCGAGGACGGCCTGCGGGGCCTCCTCGCCGACCGCGCGTCCTTCGAGGACTTCGACGCGGACGCCGCCGCCGCCCGCTCCATGGCCTTCGAACACCTCGACCAGCTGGCCATGGACCACCTCCTGGGGGTACGCGGCTGACCGGGCGCGACGGCGGCGCCCCGTGCGCCGCCCGCCCGCGTCGTCCCGCCCCGGTGTGCTTCCGCCGTGCGGACGCGGGGGCGGGGGACCGCCGGTGCCCGGCGCGGCCCCCACCCGGCACCGGGCCGTCCGCCGGGGTCACGCCTCCGGATCCTCCGTCAGGGGCAGGCACTCGGCGAGCAGGTCGACGACGTCGCGCCAGGCGCGCCGCGCGTGCTGCGGATGGTGACCGACGCCGGGGACCGTGGGGTGGTCGACCGGCGGGTGGTGGAAGGCGTGCAGGGCGCCCCCGTAGACCGTGAGGCGCCAGTCGACGCCCGCGGCCCGCATCTCGGCGGTGAACGCGTCCCGTTGAGCGGGCGGCATGATCGGGTCCTCCGACCCGACGCCGGCCCACACCGGGCAGCGGATGCGCGCCGCCTCGCCCGGCCGGCCCGTGGTCAGCGCGTTGACCGTCCCGATCGCGCGCAGGTCGACGCCGTCGCGCCCGAGTTCCAGCGCGACGGCGCCCCCGGTGCCGTAACCGACGGCGGCGATCCGGTCGGGGTCGGCCCGCGGTTCGGTGCGCAGCACGTCGAGTGCCGCACGGCCGATGCCCCGCATCCGGCCGGGGTCGGCGAGCAGGGGCAGGCAACGGGCCAGCATCTCCTCGGGATCGCCCAGATAGCGCCCGCCGTGAAGGTCGAAGGCCAGCGCCACGTATCCCAGCCCGGCGAGGGCATCGGCCCGGCGGCGCTCGACGTCGCCGAGCCCCATGCCCTCCGGTCCGAGCAGCACCGCGGGCCGGCGGCCGGCACCGGCCGGGAGGGCGAGGTGCCCGACCATCGTCAAACCGTCGGCCGGGTATTCGACCGTACGCGTCGTGATCGTCGTCATGGGACGGGACCGTAGGGAACGTCGAGCCCGGTTCGCCCGGTGTTCCGCCACCGGCGGAACGGCGGGCGTGCCCCTCCGGCCGTCTCGCCCTCCCGTCTTGCCTTTCCGTCCCGGGGCGGTTCGCGCTCCGAGCGGGAGCGGAGGTCAACGCCCGGAAGCGTTCTCAGCCGCCGTCGATGAGGCGTTCCGCGAACTCGGGCGAGAATTCACCGGCCTTGTACTGCAGGCCCCCGGCCGGGCAGCGCGCGTCGTCGGCGTGCCGGCCGTCGGAGTCGCCGGGGTTCTTGATCCACAGGTAGTACGCGGCGCCGCCCTCGCCGACCCGGGATGCCGAACCCAGCTTGCGCAGGGGCGGGTTGCAGAAACCGACCTGGCCGCTGGTCTCGTCACCGGGGACCTCGTACGCGCCGTTGCCGTTGCGGGAGGTGTCCACGACCCAGGTCGTGTCGACGCCCAGCCGCTCCTCGACCCGTGCGGCGAGGCGGCGGCCGTAGTCGTCGGAGATGGCGGTGGAGTGGTAGTTGGCCACGTTCACCGCCACGCCGTCGGCCAGGTAGATGCCGGAGCGGCCCAGCAGGTCGGCCATGTCGCTCAGGCCGATCCCCTTGTCCGCCGGGTCGTCCTCACGGCGCGCGCCCAGTGTCCACGTCGCGTTGCCGGCGTCGAGGTACGTCTTCACGTACGGGCCCTGCGCGTCGAGGTGCTGGTTGGCGTACCAGAGCATGTCGAAGCGGGCCTCCCGCTTCTCCGGCGTCAGGCAGTTCTCCTCCACGTCGGCCTGGGCCACCGCGTCCGGCTCCAGGACGACGAGCGCCGGCCGCTTGGCGATGCCCGCGATGAAGCCGTCCATCCACCTCTTGTACGCCTCGGCGTCGGCCGCGCCGCCGCCGGAGGCGCCGCCGCAGTCACGGCCGGGGATGTTGTAGGCGACGAGTGTGGGCAGCTGTCCGGCGGCCGTGGCCCTGGTGACGTAGTCGTTGACGGCCGCCTTGACGTCGGTGTTCCAGCCGCCGAACCACTTGACGGTCATCCGGTCGGCCACCTGGCTGCCGATCTTGGCGGCACGAAGGTCGACGGGGTTGGGCTCGGAGTGGTCGTTCACCCACTTGCGCGCGTTGGAGTCGGGGTCGACGAAGAAGCCCTCGCGCGCCGTCGACGTCGTCAGCGAGACGTTGTCGAAGGTGATGTCGGTCCGTACGGGCCGGCCGCCGACCTGGAAGTCGATGTGACCGTCGTCCGAGGTCAGCGAGGAGGTGAAAGTCCAGCTGAACCGCTGGGTGGTGGTGGTCAGGTCGAGCGTGTTCCCCAGGGCCTCCGGGTACGGCTCGGTGCCGAGCTGGACGGTTGACTTGATTTCCGTGGCTGTGGACGCCTTGGCGTCGAAGGAGAGGGTGTACCGGGCGCCCTGGCGCAGCTTGATGCCGCTCTGGCCCACGACCGTGCGGTAGAGCTCGCCGACCTGGTGTGCGGGGGCCGGTTCGACCGTCGCCCGCAGTGCGCCCCCGTCGGGGTTCACCGAAGCGCCGGCGGTTCCCCACCAGTGTTCGGTGGTCGTGGTGAAGGTGCCGTTGCGGGCCAACTCGCCGTACACGGCCTGCTCGGGGGCGGCCTGGGCCGCGGGGGCCGGAACGACGAAGAGGCCGGCGGCGAGCGCCGGCGCGGCAAGGACGGCGAGAGGCGTGGAGGGGTGTTTCATGCTCGGCTTTCTTCGACGGGTCTGTGTGGACCCGGGTGTCGGTCGTGTGGTGGGGGCCCTAAACGAGGGGGCCCTTCTTCAGTACGGTGTTGCCGCCGCCGTCGTGCCAGTCGATCTCGACGCCGTCGATGTAGCCGGAGTTGACGACGGTGTAGGCGGAGCCGGTCACGGAGACCCCGCGTGCCGGGGACGCCTTGCTCAGACCGTCGTCGTTGTTGCCGGCGGTGACGACGAGCCCGTCGGCGAGCACCTTGGCGGCCGCTCCCTCGACCTTCAGGCCGGCGTACCCGCCGCCGCCGAGGTCGTTGTTGCGTCCGTCCCGGTCGAGGCGGCAGCCGGTGAGCTGGAGGATGGCCCGGGCGCTCTTGGCCTCCACCTTGATGCCGTTGTGCATGCTGCGGTCGGTGGAGCAGCCGATGAACTGGATGACGCCTTCCCAGCCGTGCATCATGAACCCGTCGCCGCCCGACCACTCCGCCCGGCAGCTGGTGAACGTGGAGTTTCCGGTGCCGGCGATCCACCAGCCGGTTCCGTTGCAGCCGAGGGCGTACACGTCGTGGAAGACGGAGTCGGTGCAGTTGTTCAGCGCGATGCCGTAACTGCCGGTCCACTGCACGGAGACCCGGTCGAAATGGAGGCAGAAGGGGGCCTGCGGGCCCTTGGGCACGTCGGTGTTGTAGACGGTGTTGATGCCGATACCGGTGACCTTGCGGATCTGTACGTCCCGCAGCTGCAGGTGCTGGATCTGACCGACGGCCCGGATGCCGTCGATCTCCGCCCCGCCGCGCGGCAGTGCGGAGCCGTCGATGGTGAGGTCGAAGATCCGCGGCTCGACGGCCCGGCGCGCGTAACCGCCCCGCATCTGGTCGAGGACCAGCACCACGGCTTCGCCGGTGAAGCCGGGGAGCGGCTTCAGGCCGAACGGCGGGTCGGCCACGTCGTATTCGTTCTCGCCGGAACCGTGGGAGCCCCTGAGGGTGATGTAGGGGCCGACCCGTACGGGCGCGCTGGTGCGGTACTGGCCCGCGGGAAGGTACACGCTGTTGCCCGGCTCGCAGGCGTCGAGCGCTGCCTGGATCGCGGCCGTGTCGTCGCTCGTGCCGTCTCCCCTGGCACCGTACGCCCTGACGTCGTGCCAGCCCGGCGCGGCCCCGGCCTCCACCGCGGCGGCGCTGCCCGTGCCCGCGGCCACGGACACGGCACCCGCCGTGACACCGCCGAGGAACAGCCTTCGTGTGCGATCCATACCAACCCTCCCTTGCATTCGAACAAATAATCGCGCTGGTCGGGCGTGCCCATTCAACGGGAAGCGTTCGGTACTTGTCCATCACCGGCCACCCCCTGCGGATGTGGCCGTCGGCCGGTGGGGGCGCGTTGTGAACCCGCACGGCGCGACCGCTCCGGGACCGAAGCCGCCGAGGGCCGCCCCGCGGGCGACCCGCGCCGCGCGGTCATGACGGTCTCCCGGCGGGGGCCGGTGCGCGAGATGCGGCCGGCGCGGGCGACCGACGCATGGGGTCTCGCCGGCAGGGGCGAACCGGTCCGGGGCGTTGCGCGCCACCGCCCCTGGTGAGGACGCGGCTCAGGGAAAAGGCCGTTGATGCCGCGACAGGGATGTCACCGGCCCCGGCGCCCGTAGCTGTCGCTGGCGGTCGGCAGGTGGTTGTGCACGGCCCAGGCGTTGTAGGACGTCCGGTCCTGCTGGGCCTGAAGCCGCGCCTGCTGTTCCTGGAGGAGCCCCTCGGCCGTCTCCGTCCCCCTTCTGTCACGGCGGAGCACGACCACGAACGACAGCGCCCCGAGACCGAAGACGGCCCCGAACAGGGCCAGGAGAGCGGCCATTCTTCCTCCTCGTTGTTTCCCGCAGGGCGCTTCAGGGGTCATGGCGGGGGCAGGAGTCACGTCACCGGGCCGACCACCGTTCGTCGCACCGGTACATCCGCTCCCTTCGGTCCTGCGCGGCCCGGCGCCGTTGGGTGCGAGGCCCGTACGTCCGCCGGCGCGGGCGGGGCGCCGCCGTGGCCACCGGGCGGCCGCGGCGCTCATCGGCGAGAGCGTGTCGGGGCCCGGCGGCCTGTGCGATGGAGGCCGAGGGTGCGGGTGGCGACTTCGGCCAGGCGGCTGCTGCGTCGGAGAAGTCGCTCCATAAGCCTGTGAGCGCTAACAGAAAAGATCCTTCGCCTTTCCTGTCGATCCGGCTCGCATCACCTCTCCCTGCGGTTGGTTCACGCACGCCTCTTGCGTTCCAGGATTGTTAGCGCTCACACTTCCGTACCGGAACGACCGTGTCCGCCGCACGACGGGCTGGTGCTGGTTCCGAAACCGTCCGCCCCTGTGCTGCCTCCCGGCAGGGACGGACCTCCGGTGCCGCCGGTCCGTCCGCCGGACTCCGAGTGCCGCCCGGCCCCGCCCGGCACTCGCCACCCACCCCATCCGTCCCAGCGCCCTCCCGAAGGAAGCGACCATGAGGTTCGAACCCACCCGCCGAACCGTGCTCGGCCTGATCACCGGCTCGGCCGCCGCCGCCCTCACCGGGGCCCTGCCGGGCACCGCCCACGCCGCCGTGCCCGCGTCCCCCGGGGTGACGTACACGAACACCCTCGCCGAGCAGCGCGCCGATCCGCACATCTGGAAGCACACCGACGGCTTCTACTACTTCACCGCCACCGTGCCGGCGTACGACCGCGTGGTCCTGCGCCGCGCGACCACGATCCAGGGGCTCTCCACGGCCGTCGAGACGACCATCTGGACCAAGCACGCCAGCGGTGCGATGGGCGCCCACATCTGGGCACCGGAGATCCACTTCATCGACGGCAGGTGGTACGTCTACTTCGCCGCCGGAGACGCCGGTGACGTCTGGAAGATCCGGCCGTACGTCCTGGAGTGCGCCGACGGGAACCCGGTCACGGGCACCTGGACGGAGAAGGGCCGCATCGCGCTGCCCCTCGACACCTTCTCCCTGGACGCGACGACCTTCGCCGTGAACGGCACCCGTTACCTCGCCTGGGCGCAGCACGACCCGGCCGTGGGCCCCGGCACCAACCTCTACCTGGCGCGGATGTCCAGCCCGTGGGCCGTCACCGGCACACCGGTCATGCTCAGCCGGCCGACCGCCCCGTGGGAGACCGCCGGGAACCAGACGGTCAACGAGGGGCCGGCCGTGATCCAGCGGAACGGCAGGGTCTTCATGACCTTCTCGGCCAGCGCCACCGACGCCCACTACTGCATGGGTCTGCTGACCGCGCCCGCCTCCGCCGACCTGCTGAACGCGTCGTCCTGGACCAAGGGCGCCGGCCCCGTCTTCGCCAGCAACCCGGCCACCGGACAGTACGGCCCCGGGCACAACCAGTTCACGGTCTCCGAGGACGGGAAGTCCGACCTCCTCGTCTACCACGACCGCGGCTACAAGGACATCAGCGGCGACCCCCTGAAGGACCCCAACCGCCGCACCCGCGTCCAGAAGATCTACTGGCGGGCCGACGGCACGCCCGACTTCGGCATCCCGGTCGCGGACGGCCCCACCCCCGTCCGGCTCTCCTCGTACAACTTTCCCGACCGGTTCGTCCGCCACCGGGAGTTCCGCGCCAGGATCGAACGGGACGTCTCCCCGCTGGCCGACTCGCAGTTCCGCGTCGTCACGGGACTGGCCGGCAACGGCACCGTCTCCCTGGAATCGGCCAACTTCCCCGGCCACTACCTGCGGCACAGGAACTTCGAGGTGTGGCTGGAGAAGGCCGACTCCACGGCGCTGTTCCGCGCCGACGCCTCCTGGACCGCCCGGCCCGGGCTCTCCGACCCGGCCGGGGTGTCGTACGAGTCGTCCAACTTCCCGGGCCGCTACATGCGCCACTACGACAACCTGCTGCGGGTCCAGGACCTCGCCACCGCGGCCGACCGGGCCGACGCCACCTTCCACACCCAGTGAGCCGCGGCTGACCGGCCGGTGGGGCGGCGCACCCGTGTGCCGCCCCACCGGCGTCCCCGCGCCCGGCCCCCGTACCGGCTGGTCCGGGGGCCGGTACGGGTGTGTCAACCGCGCACGACGCGCCACCGGTTGTCCGCGGTGCCGTCGTCCGCGTCCTGGACCGCGAGGGCGCCGACGGCGGTGGAGCCGTTCTCGATCGCGAGAAGTCTGCCGCTGTGCACGTTGCGGATCTTGAAGGTGCCGTCGTTCTGGTCGAGCAGGGTCCACCGGTGATCGGCGGTGCCGTTGTCCGCCCACTGGAGGACGGCGGCACCGGCGGCCGTGGACATGTCGAGCACACCCAGGACCTTTCCGCTGTGGGCGTTGCGGAACCGGAAGGCGTCGACGTCCGCGATCATCTGCCAGTCGTGGTCGGCGGTGCCCGAGTCCGTCCACTGGAGCGCCCGGCCGCCGTCCGCGGTGGACATGTCCCGGATGCCCAGGACGAGACCGCTGCCCGCGTTGACGAGACGGACGGTGGGGGCGGTGCTCCAGTAGACGGTGTAGTTGTGGCCGTGCGCGTCGTGGAACGGGCCGAGGGCGACGGGGGAGCCGTTCGCGGTGGCGGTGAAACCGAGCGCGGTGGAGCTGGTCCGCCTGATCGAGGACGTGTCCAGTGACGGCAGGGAACCCAGGGCGGTCGTGCCGTAGTCGCCCGACAGGACGACCGGACCGTAGGTGACCGCGACGACGGTGGGGTCGTCGTCGGCCGGGCGCGGGACGACACGCATGGGCAGGCGCACGGTGACCGTGTCCCCGGGGGTCCAGGCACGGGTCAGGGCCGCGTACGTTCCGGGCACGGCGGCGATGCCCTGCGGGACGCCGTTGACGCTGACGGTGGCTCCGGCGGTCCAGCCGGGGACGCGGAGACGCATGGTCCAGGTGCCGCCGGCGTCGCCGGTGACGCGCAGGGTCGTGGTGTCGCTCGCCGGGTACGACGTGGTCTGGGTGACGGTGATGCCGTGCTGCGTCCAGGTGAGGACCGACGGCACGAAGAGGTTCACGGTCAGCGTGGTGCCCGCGTGGAAGTAGACGGAGTCCATCAGCCGGGTGTGCATCTCGAGGCCCGTGCCCTGGCAGCACCAGAAGGTGGTGTAGTCGGTGCTCCAGGTGCCTCCGCCCCAGGCCGGGCCCACGCCGCGCCGGCCTCCGGGGTTCAGGGGCGTGAAGTAGGTGACGTGGCCGTGGGGGTCGGCCGGGTTCTGCTGGCCGATCATGTGGTTCAGCCACGCCTGCTCGTAGTAGTCGAACAACGCGGCCCGGTCCGGCGTCAGCGCGAACAGCTCCCGCGTGAGGGCGAGCATGTTGACGGTGTTGCAGCTCTCGCACGTGTCGTGGCGCAGGTAGGAGGCGATGGCGTGCGGGGCGCGGAAGTGCTCCGCCTGGCTGTTGCCCCCGATGGCGTAGGTGTGCGTGCCGACGCAGATGTCCCAGGCGTGGGTGGCGATGTCCCGGTAGCGGGTGGCACCGGTCGCCTTGTAGGCGCGGACGGCCCCGATCCACTTCGGCACCTGCGTGTTGGCGTGCAGTCCGGCCAGCCTGTCCTGGTTCGCCGCCAGCGGATCGAACACCGCGGCGTGGTCGAACCGCTGGGCGACGGCGAGCCACCGCTCCTCGCCGGTCTGCTGGTACAGGTCGGTCAGGACGGCGTTCATGCCGCCGAACTCGGTCTCCAGGACGGCCTGCATCTGCGCGGTGCCCAGCCGGCCGGTCCGCCGGTCGACCCAGCCGGCCAGGGCCAGCAGCACGTCGCGGGCCCGGGTGCCGCCGATGTGCCGCCACACGTCCAGCAGACCGGTCATCGTCTTGTGGACGGTGTAGTACGGCACATTGCCGTTGGACAGCGTCCCCGCCTCCAGGGCGGCGAAGTCGGCCTCGGGGTAGCCCGACAGGTATCCGGCGCCGAACCCCGCGGCCGCGTTGTTGGCCTGGCACCGGGCCAGCTCCTCCACCATGTGGAGGGCCTTGTCCCGGCACACGGTGTCCCCGGTCACCGCGTACAGCTGGGCCCACGCCGTGAGGAAGTGGCCCTGGACGTGGCTGCGGAAGGGGAAGTCGGGAGCTTCCCACCCGCCGGTGGGGGAGGCGCCGGCGGTGGAGATCCGGTGGTTGGCGCGGAAGTTGTACAGGAGCCGGTCCACGTCGACGAACCGCAGGTACGCGCGGGTGCGGTTCTGGTTGTCCAGCCAGCGGCTCTCGGTCATCCGGACCTGGCCGAGGGCGAAGGGGGAGGCCAGGGTCCCGATGTCGGCCCGGGCCGGGGGGACGGCCGCCCTCGCGGCGGAACCGCCGAGGAGGGGCCCCGCGGCGGAAGCCGCGGCGGTGGCTCCGGCCAGTTGGAGGAGGCGTCGTCTGCTGACGGAGGAGGGCATGATGCACCTTTTCTCGTGGGGCTTCGCGGGTTCTCGCGAGGGTGTGGGGGCCACGTGCCGGAAAGGGGCCCGGGCGGGATCGGGAGCGGGAGCGGGGGTGAGGAGAGGGACCGGCCGGGGCGTACGGGTCCGCCCGCCCGGCAGACGCAGGGCCGCAGCCGGTGGCTTCGGTGGCTCCGGTGATCCGGGCGGATGCCCGGACGGCTCCGGGGCGCCGGTCCGGACGGGACTTCCGGGCGGTGCCGTGGAAGCGGCGCCACGGGCGGGGACGGCGGCGCCCTCACCGGTGTCCGGGCGTACGGGACGGGCCTCGTGGGGGCGTGTGTGTCCACCGTCCGCCGTGCGTGGCGGCGGAAACGGAGGCGGAGCCGGAAACGGTGGCGGCGGCAAAGGGAACGGAGGCGGGGCGGAGTACGGAAACGGCGACGGGGGCGGTGCCCGGGCGGGGGAGCGAACCGACGGCCCGGCGGGGCCGTGGGCGGGGTTCTGTCCGGCGTGCCTTTCCCCTGGCCGGCGCGGGCGGGAGGTCCCGCTTCGGAAACGCCGCCGGCCCCCGGCCGTCACGGACGTTACCGGGCGCGCGCCGGACGACGGACCGCCCGGCCGCCCGGGTCGTTCCGGTCGTCCCGTGCGCGGTCCGGTGCCGGCGCCCGGCGTTCACGTCGCGGTGGTCGTGGTCGTCGCGGTCGGGGGTGACGCATGACCGACGTTTCCTCCTCCTCGCCTGCACGGATAACGGCACTGAGTGTTAACGCTCACATCGGTTAGGTCAATACTCGGCGCACGGTCACCGAAGTAGGGGGGAGGGAGGGGCGGTACTCCGACCCGATCCGGGCCCGTCACCCCGCCGAGGAGGAGGGGGTCCTGTGGTCGGCCACTTGATCCGACTGGTTGTCGAACCCTCCTCGTCGGCCCGGGTCGTTGATCCGGGCCCGCATATCAAGAACGGGTAACGGTCGTGCAAGCCCTTGAGTTACGCCAGTGTTAGCGCTCACAATGTGTCGCATTCGCCACCCCGTCGGACGTCGGGACCGGCGCTTCATCCGACGTGCCCGCCGTCACCGTTCCACGCACAGCCCCACCCCGCCGGGTCCGCCGCCTCAGGGCTCCACCTGGTGCAACGCACGTTTCGAGAGGAAACACGACATGTCCCGCAGAGCCCTTCGCATCATCGCCGCCGCCGCTCTGGCCGGCAGTGTGCTGACCGCCTGTACCACCGAACCCGTGAAGACCGGCGGCGCCGGCAAGGGCTCCTCCGACGGAAAGCTGGTGCTCGGGTTCGCACAGGTCGGCGCCGAGAGCGGCTGGCGGACCGCCAACACCAAGTCCGTGCGCGAGGCGGCCGAGAAGGCCGGCTTCACGCTGAAGTTCTCCGACGCGCAGCAGAAGCAGGAGAACCAGATCAAGGCGATCCGCACCTTCATCCAGCAGAAGGTGGACGTCATCGCGTTCTCCCCGGTCGTGGAGTCCGGCTGGGACACCGTCCTCAAGGAGGCCAAGAACGCCGGAATCCCGGTCATCCTCACCGACCGCGCGGTCGACTCCCAGGACACCTCCCTCTACCGGACCTTCCTCGGGTCCGACTTCGTCAAGGAGGGCCAGGAGGCCGGCAAGTGGCTCGTGAAGGAGTACGGGGCCGCCTCCGGACCGGTCAACATCGTCGAACTCCAGGGCACCACCGGCTCCGCGCCCGCCAACGACCGCAAGGCCGGCTTCGCCGAGGCCGTCAAGGGCGACCCCAAGTTCAAGATCGTCGCTTCCCAGACCGGTGACTTCACCCGCGCCAAGGGGAAGGAGGTCATGCAGGCCTTCCTCAAGTCCCAGAAGGACATCGACGTCCTGTACGCCCACAACGACGACATGGCCCTGGGCGCCATCCAGGCCATCGAGGAGGCGGGCAAGAAGCCGGGCACCGACATCAAGGTGATCTCCGTCGACGGCATCAAGGACGCCTTCGTCGCCATGCGGGAGAAGAAGATCAACGTCGTGGTCGAGTGCAACCCGCTCCTCGGCGACCAGCTCATGGAACTCGCCAAGAAGGTCGCGGCGGGGGAGAGCGTCCCGCGACGGGTCGAGGTCAAGGAGGGCGTCTTCACCCAGGACCAGGCCGCGGCCGCCCTGCCCACCCGGCAGTACTGATCACCCGCCCGCACCCGGCCGGGGACGGCCCTCGCGCCGTCCCCGGCCCCCTCAGGAGAGGAGGGCGGATGGCAGCCCCACCCACCCCCCGCACACCCACCCCCACCGGCCGGCCGGTCCTGGAGGCCCGCGGCATCCGCAAGTCCTTCCCCGGGGTCCTCGCCCTCGACGGCGTGGACCTGCGCCTCTTCCCGGGCGAGGTCCACGCCCTCATGGGCGAGAACGGCGCCGGCAAGTCGACGCTCATCAAGGTGCTCACCGGGGTCCACCCGCCCGACGGCGGCACCGTCTCCGTCGACGGCGACGCACGGCGGTTCGCCGAACCGCTGGACGCGCAGCACGCCGGGATCAGCACGGTCTACCAGGAGGTGAACCTGTGCCCCAACCTCTCCGTCGCCGAGAACATCCTCATCGGCCGTGAGCCCCGGCGCCTGGGGCTGATCCACTGGTCGGCCCTCCACGAGCGCGCGGCACGGCTCATCACCGAACTGGAACTCGACCTGGACGTCGGCCTGCCGCTGAGCGCCCACTCCATCGCCGTCCAGCAACTCG
Organism: Streptomyces sp. NPDC001744; assembly: GCF_042892575.1. NCBI lineage: Bacteria > Bacillati > Actinomycetota > Actinomycetes > Kitasatosporales > Streptomycetaceae > Streptomyces > Streptomyces sp. NPDC001744. The sequence continues at coordinate 30,796 of NZ_JBIAUG010000023.1, read as the reverse complement.
TCGCGATCGTGCGCGCCGTGGACGTCAAGGCGAAGGTCCTCGTCCTCGACGAGCCCACCTCCAGCCTCGACCGGGACGAGGTCGCCCAGCTCTTCGCCCTGGTGCGCCGGCTGCGCGACCGGGGCGTCGCGATCCTCTTCGTCACCCACTTCCTCGACCAGGTCTTCGACCTGTGCGACCGGGTGACCGTCCTGCGCAACGGACGGCTCGAGGGCGAGTACCGGATCGACGAGCTGACCCCCGTCACCCTGGTCCACCGTATGGTCGGCAGCGAGCTGAGCACCCTCGACGAACTGGCGGAGTCCCCCCACACGGGCGCCGCCGCCTCCGGTGCCGCGGACGCCCCCTTCCTGAGCGCCCGCGGACTCGGCCGCGCCGGTTCCATCCAGCCGTACGACCTGGACATCCACCGCGGCGAGGTCATCGGCCTCGCCGGACTCCTCGGAGCCGGACGCACCGAGGCGGCCCGGCTGCTCTTCGGGGCCGACCACGCCGACGAGGGCGAGCTGCGGATCGACGGCGACCGCGCCGTGCTGCGGACGCCGCGCGCCGCGATCGCCCGCAGGATCGCCTTCTGTTCGGAGAACCGCAAGGCGGAGGGCCTGATCGGGGAACTGACCGTCCGCGAGAACATCGTGCTGGCCCTCCAGGCCGCCCGCGGCTGGATCAAGCCCCTCTCCCGCGCCCGGCAGGACGAGATCGCCGCCCGGTGGATCGAGACCCTGGACATCCGCCCGGCCAACCCCGAGGCACAGGTCCGCAACCTCAGCGGCGGGAACCAGCAGAAGGTGCTGCTCGCCCGGTGGCTGCTCACCGATCCCGAGCTGCTGATCCTGGACGAACCCACCCGGGGCATCGACATCGGCGCCAAGACGGAGATCCAGAAGCTGGTCACCCGTCTGGCCGCCGAGGGCACCGCCGTCCTCTTCATCTCCGCGGAACTCGAGGAGGTGCTGCGGCTGAGCCACCGGGTGGGCGTACTGCGCGACCACCGGCTCGTCGCCACCCTCGACAACGACCCCTCCCTGACGCCCGACCGGATACTGGGCGCCATCGCCACCGGAGCCACCTCATGACACCACCCGACGACACGGGCGCCGCGGCGCGCCCGGCCCGGACGGCCGGCGCCCGGCGGCTCACCGAGCACCGGCTGTTCTGGCCCGCCGCCGTCCTCGCCGCCCTGCTGCTGGGGAACGTCGCCCTCACCCACGACTTCTTCGCCGTCCGCGTCCAGAACGGACACCTCTACGGCAGCCTCGTCGACATCCTCCAGTTCGGCGCCCCGCTGATCCTGGTGTCGCTCGGCATGACACTGGTCATCGCCACCCGGGGCATCGACCTCTCGGTCGGCTCGACGGTGGCCATCGCCGGCGCCCTCGCGTGCGAGCACATCGCCACCGCCGGGGACCCCGGAAGCCTGGGCACCGTCACGTCGGCGATCGTGATCGCCCTCTCCGTCGCCGCCGCGATCGGACTGCTGAACGGCTTCCTCGTCGCCCGGCTGGGCGTCCAGCCCATCGTCGCCACGCTGGTGCTCATGGTCGCCGGGCGCGGCGTGGCCCAGCTGATCACCGACGGACAGATCATCAGCGTGTCCAGCAGCGCCTACAAGATGATCGGCGGCGGGTACTGGCTCACCCTCCCCTTCGCCGTCCTGCTGGCCGCCGCCCTCGTCGCCGTCACGTCCCTCGTCACCCGGCGGACCGCGCTCGGCATGCTCATCGAATCGGTGGGCGGCAACCCGGTCGCGAGCCGCCTCGTCGGCATCAGGGCGGGCGGGCTCCTGGTCATGGTCTACGTCGTCAGCGCCGTGTGCGCGGCGGTGGCGGGCCTGATGATCAGCTCCAACGTCTCCAGCGCCGACGGCAACAACGCGGGCCTCTGGATCGAGCTGGACGCCATCCTGGCCGTGGTGATCGGCGGCACCGCCCTCACCGGCGGCCGCTTCTCCCTCGGCGGAACGGTCCTGGGCGCGCTGATCATCCAGACCCTCTCGACCACGATCTACACCCTCGGCGTACCGCCGGAGACCACCCTCGTCTTCAAGGCCCTGGTCGTCATCGTCGTGTGCCTCGTCCAGTCGTCCGCGTTCCGCGCGCGGCTCTCGCGCCGCCGCGCGCCGGCCGTCCCCGAGAAGGCCCCGGCCGCCGGCGACACGGGAGCCCGCAAGCAGGAGGTCCACCCGTGAGCACCACCCTCGCCTCCCTCACCCGGCCGCTCCACCGGCTCTCGGCCCGGCACGCCACCCGCCTGCCGCTCATGGTGACGGCCACCCTGCTGATCGCGATGTTCTCGGTCGGCTCCCTGCGGTACGAAGGCTTCTTCTCCGCGCAGGTCCTGCTCAACGTCCTCATCGACAACGGCTTCCTGCTCGTCGTGGCGATCGGCATGACGTTCGTCGTCCTCACCGGCGGGATCGACCTGTCCGTCGGTTCGGTGGTGGCCCTGTCGACCATGCTGACGGCCTGGCTCGTCGAACAGAACGGCCTCCCGCTCGCCCTGGCGGTGCCCCTGGTCCTGCTGGTGGGCGCCGGAGGCGGCGCGCTGATGGGCTGGGTGATCCACGCCTTCGAGATCCAGCCCTTCATCGTGACCCTCGCGGGCATGTTCCTCGCCCGCGGCCTCTGCTACATGATCAGCACGGAGTCCATCTCCCTCACCGACCCGACGACCACGCGGATCGCCCAGACCCGGGTCCTCCTGCCCGGCGGCCTGTTCGTCTCGCTCGGGGTGGTCGTCGCCCTGGTCGTGCTGGCGCTCGCCTTCGTCGTCCTGCACCACACCCGTTTCGGCCGCACCGTCTACGCCCTGGGCGGCAACGAGTCCTCGACCCGCCTCATGGGCCTGCCCGTGGGACGCACCAAGATCGCGGTCTACGCCGTGAGCGGTCTGTGCTCCGCCCTGGGCGGTCTGCTGCTGACGTTCTACATGCTGTCCGGCTACGCCCTGCACGCGGTCGGCATGGAGCTCGACGCCATCGCGGCGGCCGTCATCGGGGGGACGCTGCTGACCGGAGGATCCGGATTCGTGCTGGGAACCGCGCTGGGCGTGACGGTCCTCGGCCTGATCCAGACGATCATCAGCTTCCAGGGCACCCTCAGCTCGTGGTGGACCCGCATCGTCATCGGCGGCCTGCTGTTCGTGTTCATCCTCCTGCAGCGCCTCTTCGGCGGCTCCCGGCCGGCCGAGTAGGACTCCCGCCGGTCACCGGCACCCAGCTCCCCCCCCCCCCCGCATCGAGACACCGCACACGACCGTGCCCGGGCAAGGGGGTCGGACACGCGTCCGGCCCCCTTCCCGGCCGTTCCCGTCCCGGACAAGGAACCCCATGAACCCGCCCCCGCCCCCCTTCACCGGAGGCCCACCGATCTGCCGGCCCGACGCGGAGTCCGGGCAGCTGTGGACCTTCGGCTTCCCCGACGGACTCGTGGCGGAGGTGCACACCCGCGGCGCCCGCCTCCACGCGCTGTGGGTGCCCGACCGGCACGGCGTCCCGGCCGACGTCGTCCTCGGCCCCCGCGACCCGGCCCGGGCCGTCCCCGCGGCCCGGTACTTCGGTGCCACCGTCGGCCGCTACGCCAACCGCATCGCGCACGGCCGGTTCACCCTGGACGGGAAGACCCACCGGCTGACCGCACAGGAGAACGGCCACTGCCTGCACGGCGGAACCGACGGCTTCGACAACCGGGTCTGGGAGGCCGAGAGCGTGCACACCCCGGAGCGCACCGGCGTGCTCCTGCACCTGCGCAGCCCCGACGGCGACCAGGGGTTCCCGGGGAACCTGGACGTCACCGTCGGCTGCCTCGTCGGCCGGAACGCCGAACTGACCTTCTCCTACGCGGCGGTCACCGACGCGGCCACCCCGGTCAACCTGACCAACCACGCCTACTTCAACCTGGAGGGGGAGGGCGCGGGCGACGTCCTCGGCCACGAACTGGCCGTCGACGCCGCCCACTACACGCCGGTCGACGCGGACCTCGTCCCCAGCGGACCCCACCGCCCCGTCGCCGGCACGGTGTTCGACCTCCGCCGGCCGCTCGTGATCGCCGAGGCGCTGGCCCGTCCCGGCCTCCCGCCCGTGGACACGGGCGGCGGGTACGACCACAACTTCGTCCTGGCCCCCCGCGACGACGACGGGTCCCTCCGCCGGGCCGCCGTCCTCCACGCACCGGCCACGGGCCGGCGCATGGAGGTGCTGACCACCGAGCCGGGCCTCCAGGTCTACACCGCCGGGCAGTTCGACGGGACCGTCGTCGGCAAGAGCGGTACGCGCTACCGGGCGGGCGCCGGCATCGCGCTGGAGACCCAGCACTTCCCCGACTCCCCGAACCGTCCCGGCGACCCCTCCCCGGTGCTGCGCCCCGGTGAGGAGTACCGGTCGAGGACGGTCCTGCGGTTCGGCACCCCCGGCTGACCGGGGCGGGGAACGACGACACGGCCGTGCCCGCCGGTGGAGGAACCGGCGGGCACGGCCGTGTCGGTGGCGGCGCGGTCAGGCGCCCGCCCTCCTCTTGTTCCACACGTCGAAGCCGACCGCCGCGAGCAGCACGAGCCCCTTGATGACCTGCTGCCAGTCGGTCCCCACCCCGACCAGGTTCATGCCGTTGTTGAGCACGCCGAGGACCAGGCCGCCGATGATGGCCCCCAGTACGGTCCCGACGCCGCCGCTCATCGACGCCCCGCCGATGAACGCGGCGGCGATGGCCTCCAGTTCGAAGTTCACGCCCGCCTTCGGCGAGGCCGCGTTGAAGCGGGCCGCGAAGACGAGGCCGGCGAGCGCCGCGAGCATCCCCATGTTGAGGAAGACCGCGAAGGTCACCTTCCTGTCCTTGACGCCGGACAGCTTCGCGGCGGGCAGGTTCCCGCCGATCGCGTACACGTGACGGCCGATCACCGCGTTGCGCATCACGTAGCCGAAGCCGACCAGCAGCACGGCCAGGACCAGGAGCACCACGGGGGCGCCCTTGTAGCTGGCGAGCAGCAGGGTGGTGACCAGGACGGCGGCCACCAGTGCCGTGACCTTCAGCGCGAACAGGCCGGCGGGGAGCGCCTCCAGGGTGAACTCGCGCCGGCGGCGGCGGTCCCGGACCTCCTGGAACACCACGTAGGCGGCCAGCCCGAGGCCGAGGAGCAGGGTCACGTTGTGGTAGTTGGTCTGCGGCCCCACCTCCGGGAGGAAGCCGTTGGCGATCTTCTGCAGCCCGTCCGGGAACGGCCCGAGGGTCTGCCCCTTGAGGAAGATCTCCGTGAGTCCGCGGAACAGCAGCATGCCGGCGAGGGTCACGATGAACGACGGGATGCCGACGTACGCGATGAAGAACCCCTGGAGCGCGCCCGCGACGGCTCCCAGCAGGAGCGTGAGGAGCGCCGCGACGGGCCAGGAGACGTGGTGCTCGACCATGAGCACCGCCCCGACGCCGCCGACCAGGGCCATCAGGGAGCCCACCGACAGGTCGATGTGCCCGGAGATGATGACGATCATCATGCCGATGGCCAGGACGAGGATGTAGCTGTTCTGCAGCACCAGGTTGGAGACGTTGCGCGGCAGCAGGAGGTCGCCGCCCGTCCAGATCTGGAACAGGAGCACGATCAGGCCGAGCGCGAAGAGCATGCCGTACTGGCGCATGTTGCGCCGGACGCCGTCCAGGAGCACCCGCCCCACCGGCGTCCCGGCCGGCCGGACGCCGCCCGGGGGTGCCGGGGTGGTCGTGTTCGTGCTGACGTTGGTGCTCATTCCTGGTGTCCTTCACTGGGGGCGGCGCTTGCGGTGACCGCCGGCGGTGCGGAGGGGTCCTGCGTCATGTGCCGCATCAGGACTTCCTGGGTGGCGTCCCCGCGGGTGATCTCACCGGTCAGCCGTCCGGCGGCCATGGTGTAGACGCGGTCGCACATGCCGAGGAGTTCGGGCAGCTCGGAGGAGATGAGGAGGATCGCCTTGCCCTCGGCGGCGAGCCGGTTGATCACGGTGTAGATCTCGAACTTGGCTCCCACGTCGACCCCGCGCGTGGGCTCGTCGAGGATCAGGACGTCCGGACCCGCGAGGATCCACTTGCTGAGGACGACCTTCTGCTGGTTGCCGCCGGAGAGGCGGCCGACCGGTTCGAGGACGTTCGGGGTCTTGATGTTCATGGTCCGCCGGTACCGCTCGGCGACCTTGCGCTCCTCGTGGCCGTCGACGACGCCGTGGCGGGCGAGGCTCCCGAGGGAGGCGAGCGAGATGTTCCGGCTCACGGAGTCCCCGAGGTCGAGACCGTAGTGCTTGCGGTCCTCGGTGACGTACGCGATGCCGTGGGCGACCGCCTCCGGGACCGTGCGGGTCCGTACCTCGCGGCCGTCCCTGAGGACCGAACCCCGCTCGTAGCGGCCGTAGGAGCGGCCGAAGACGCTCATGGCGAGTTCGGTCCTGCCGGCGCCCATGAGTCCGGCGACGCCGACGACCTCCCCGCGGCGGACCCGGAGCGAGACCCCGTCCACGACCTTGCGGCCGCGGTCGAGGGGGTGGCGCACGGTCCAGTCCCGGATCTCCAGGGCGGGGACGGCGCCGGCCCCGCCCGTGTAGGGCGTGCGGTCGGGGAAGCGGCTGTCGAGGTCCCGGCCCACCATGCCGCGGATGATGCGCTCCTCGGTGGTGGCCGGGTCCCTGACGTCCAGGGTCTCGATGGAGCGCCCGTCGCGCAGGATGGTGACGGAGTCGGCGACCCGGGCGATCTCGTTCAGCTTGTGCGAGATGATGATCGAGGTGATGCCCTGGTCCCTCAACTCCTGCATCAGCCGCAGCAGTTTCGCGCTGTCCTCGTCGTTCAGCGCGGCGGTGGGTTCGTCGAGGATCAGCAGCCGGACGTCCTTCGCCAGGGCCTTCGCGATCTCCACGAGCTGCTGCTTGCCGACGCCGATGTCGGCGACCCGGGTCTCGGGGTGCTCGTCCAGCCCGACCCGCCCGAGCAGTGCGGAGGCGCGGCGCAGGGCCTCGCACCAGTCGACGACCCCCCGCCGGGCGGGCTCGTTGCCGAGGAAGATGTTCTCGGCGATCGACAGGTGGGGGACGAGCGCGAGCTCCTGGTGGATGATGACGATGCCGCGCCGCTCACTGGCCCGGATGTCCTTGAACCGGCACGGTTCGCCGTCGAAGAGGATCTCGCCCTCGTAGGTTCCGTGCGGGTGGACGCCGGACAGGACCTTCATGAGCGTCGACTTGCCGGCGCCGTTCTCCCCGCACAGGGCGTGCACCTCGCCGCGTTCCACGGACAGGGTCACCTCGGACAGTGCCCTGACGCCGGGGAAGGTCTTGACGATGGACCGCATCTCGAGGACGGGGCCGGCCGGGACGGAGGCCGCGGGGGAGCCGGTCGCGGCGGAGGTCACCGGAGCTCCTCGGCGTTGATGTAGCCGGAGTCGACCAGGACCTTCCGGTAATTCGACCTGTCGACGCTGACCGGGTCGAGCAGGAGGGCCGGGACCACCTTCTTGCCGTTGTTGTAGGTGGTCTCGTCGTTGACCCGGGGCTTCTTGCCGTCGAGGACGGCGGTCACCATGTCCGCGGCGACCTTGGCGAGCGCGCGGGTGTCCTTGTAGACGGTCTGGGTCTGCCGGCCGGCGATGATCGACTTCACGGAGGCGATCTCCGCGTCCTGTCCGGTGACGACCGGCAGCGGCTTGGCGGCGCTTCCGTAGTCGTCCGACTTCAGGGCGGACAGGATGCCGATGGAGATGCCGTCGTAGGGCGAGAGCACGGCATCGACCCGGGCGGTGGAGTAGGAGGAGGTCAGCAGGTCGTCCATGCGCTTCTGGGCCGTTCCCCCGTCCCAGCGCAGCGTGGTGACCTGGTTGAGCCGGGTCTGCTGGGAACGCACGACCAGCTGCTTCTTGTCGAAGTAGGGCTTGAGCACCTTCATGGCGCCGTTGAAGAAGTACTTGGTGTTGTTGTCGTCGTTGGAACCGGCGAACAGCTCGATGTTGAAGGGCCCCTTCTTGGAGCCGTTCTTCAGTCCCAGCTTCTCGACGATGTACGTCGCCTGGAGTTCGCCGACCTTCTCGTTGTCGAAGGAGGCGTAGTAGTCGACGTGCGGGGAGCCCAGGATGAGCCGGTCGTAGGAGATCACCGGGATGTGGGCGTCCGCCGCCTGCTGCAGGACGTTGGTCAGAGCCTCCCCGTTGATGGCGGCCACGACCAGGGCGTCGACCCCCTGGGTGATCATGTTCTCGATCTGGGCGACCTGTTGGTCGGGGTCGTCCTCCCCGTACTGCAGGGTGGTGGAGAAGCCGGCCCGCTTCAGGCTCTCGGTCATGTTCCGGCCGTCGGCGATCCACCTCTCGGAGGACTTGGTGGGCATGGCGATGCCGATGGTCAGGTCCTTCTTGTCCTTCGACTCCCGGCTCCCCCCTTCGCTGTTCTGCCCGCAGGCGGTCAGGAGCAGGGCACAACCGGTGGTCATGGCCAGGAGGGCGGATGCGGCTCGGAACTTCTTCATGGGTGGTACCCGGCAATCCCGTCGTCGAGGTGGCTCCGGCCGGGGCGGCCCCGGCGGCAGCGCGTCTCCCCGCGCCGCCGGGCGACGTCGTCCCGGCTTGACGGCCGGAGTCCGCGGACCCGGCCAGCTAGATTGTTAGCGCTCACAACAACGTGATACAAGAGGCGCTAGGCTTTTTCTCGTATCGATACGCAGCCGTAAGCGGAAAGAAGGGAGGCAAACGTGGCGCATCCCGCGGAAGACGTCCGCCCGCCGACGATGGCCGATGTCGCGCGAGAGGCGGGCGTGTCCCACCAGACCGTCTCCCGGGTGCTGAGTCATCACCCCAACGTGCGCGCGGCCACCCGCGAGCAGGTCACCCTGGCCATCGAGAGGCTGGGCTACCGGCGCAACTCCGCCGCCCGCGCGCTGGTGACGCGCCGCACGCGCACACTGGGCGTCATCGCCGTCAACACCACCCTCTACGGCCCGGCCAGCACCATGACCGGACTGCAGCAGGCGGCCCGGGACGAGGGCTACCTCGTCTCGACCGTCAACCTGCGCACGGGGGAGGGGGAGGGGCTCAAGGACGCCATCGACCACCTCGCGTCCTGGGGCGTGGAGGGCGTCGTCGCCATCACCCCCCAGCGCTCGCACGTGCAGGCGCTCGCCGAACTCGACGCGCCCTTCCCCGTGGTCACCGTGGAGGGCGGGCACCAGCTCGACCTGCCCGGCGTCTCCCTCGACCAGGAGCTCGGCTCCCGCATGGTCACGGAACACCTCCTCGCCGCCGGACACGAGACCGTCTGGCACGTGGCGGGGCCCGAGGACTGGCTGGAGAGCGAGGCCCGCACCGCCGGATGGCGCGCCGTCCTGGAGGAGAGCGGCATCCGGCCCCCGCGCGTCCTGGCGGGCGACTGGAGCCCGCTGTCCGGCTACCGGGCGGGACAGGAGCTCGCGGGCCTCGCCCTGGCCCGCCGGGGAACGGCGCCGGTCACCGCCGTCTTCGTCGCCAACGACCAAATGGCGCTCGGGGTCCTGCGGGCGCTGCGCGAGGCCGGCATCCGCACCCCCGCGCAGGTGGCCGTCGCCGGCTTCGACGACATCCCGGAGGCCGAGTACTTCCCCCCGCCGCTGACCACGGTCCGCCAGGACTTCACCGCCATCGGGCGCCGCAGCATCGGGCTCCTGGTGGACCACATCGAGGGGCGCGCCCGGAAGGCCGAGCACCTCCTGGTGGAACCGCAGCTCATCATGCGCGCCAGTACGCGCCCGGCGGACGAGGTCTGACGCGACGGCACCCGCGCGTCCCTCCTGGCCGCTCGGCTGCCGGGCACCCCTTCCCCGAGCGTTCCCGGTTCTTCCTTTCCAGGCCGCTCCCTTCCAGGCCGCTCCCCTCCCGGCCGTTCCTCTTCCGGCCGTCCCGAGCGCTCCGGGCGTCCCCCCGGTGTCGCGGGTGTTCCCGGTGGTACGGCCCGGACCGTATCGTGCCCGTGACCTGCGTGTCCGTCTGCCTGCCGCCCCGTCCGCCTGTCGTCCGTTCCGTGTCCGTCGGCGTCCGTCCGCACGCCGTCCCGTTCTCGTCCCGCCCCCGTTCGCGCCGCCCCTTCGCCCCTTCGCCCCCGTCCGTGCCGCCCCGCGCATCCTTCGGGTCGCCGGTCCGCTCCGCGCCGACCGCGCCGACCGCGCCGACCGCGCCGACCGCGCCGACCGCGCCGACCGCGCCGACCGCGCCGGGCGGGGGCGGGGGCGGGCGGACCCTCTCCGCCGTATGGGTGAGCGCTCACTTCCCGAGCCCGCCCTCCTGTCGAATGTTGGACAGAAGTGCACCCAGCTCTTGTCGAACCTAAATGTGAGCGTTAACAATCAGCGAGGGCGCTCCCGGCCCCCAGCCCATGACGAGAGAGACCGCATCGTGACCACACCTGCCCTTTCCGGCCCCGCAGACCGCCACGATCCCGAGGCCTGCACGATCGGAGTCGACTTCGGCACCCTTTCCGGGCGTGCCGTCGTGGTCAGGGTCCGGGACGGCGCCGAACTGGGTTCGGCCGTCCACGAGTACCGCCACGCCGTCATCGAGGACCGTCTCCCTCTCGGCGGCACCCCCCTGCCCCCCGACTGGGCCCTCCAGCACCCCGAGGACTGGCGCGACGTCCTGCGCACCGCCGTCCCGGCGGCGGTCGCCGACGCCGGGGTCCGTCCCGCCGACGTCATCGGCATCGCCACCGACTTCACCGCCTGCACGGTCCTGCCCACCACGCCGGACGGCACCCCCCTCGCCCTGACGCCCGAGTGGGCCGACCGCCCGCACGCCTGGCCCAAGCTGTGGAAGCACCACGCGGCCCAGGACCAGGCCGACCGCATCAACGCCCTCGCGCACGCCCGGGGCGAGAAGTGGATCGCGCGGTACGGCGGCAGGATCTCCTCCGAGTGGCAGTACGCCAAGGCCCTCCAGGTCCTCGAGGAGGACCCCGCCGCCTACGCCGCCTGCGCCCGCTGGATCGAGGCGGCCGACTGGATCGTCTGGCAGCTGACCGGCACCGAGTCGCGCAACACCTGCACCGCCGGCTACAAGGGCATCCACCAGGACGGCGCCTACCCCTCGCCCGGCTTCCTCGGCCTCCTCCACCCGGACTTCGCCGACTTCCCCGCCACGCGCCTGGAGCACCCGCTGTCGCCGCTGGGCTCCCGCGTCGGCACCCTGAGCGGCCGCGCCGCCCGGTGGACCGGCCTCCCCGAGGGCATCGCCGTCGCCGCCGGCAACGTCGACGCCCACGTGGCCGCGCCCGCCGCGGGCGCCGTGGAGAACGGCCGGATGCTCGCCATCATGGGCACCTCCACGTGCCACGTCCTCAACGGCGCCGCCCTCGCCGAGGTCCCCGGCATCTGCGGAGTCGTCGACGGCGGCATCGTCGAGGGCGCCTACGGCTACGAGGCCGGCCAGAGCGCGGTCGGCGACATCTTCGCCTGGTGGCTCCGCCAGGGCGTCCCGGACGACTACCGCGCCGAGGCCGAGGCCTCGGGCGAGGACCTGCACCAGCTCCTGACCCGCAAGGCCACCGGCCGCCCGGTCGGCGCGCACGGCCTGGTCGCCCTGGACTGGATGAACGGCAACCGCTCCACCCTGGTCGACCACCACCTCTCCGGAGTCGTCGCCGGACTCACCCTCGACACCCGCCCCGAGGACGTCTACCTGGCCCTCCTCGAATCCACCGCCTACGGCACCCGCATGATCGTCGAGGCGTTCGAGGAAGGCGGCGTCCCCGTCGAGGAGTTCATCGTGACCGGGGGCCTGAAGAAGAACGCCCTGCTCATGCAGATCTACGCCGACGTGCTCCGCCGCCCCGTCTCCCTCGGCACCTCCGAGCAGGGACCGGCGCTCGGCTCGGCCATCCACGCCGCCGTCGCCGCCGGCGCCCACCCGGACGTCCGGACCGCCGCCGCCGTCATGGGGAGCGTCCGCCGGCACGCGTACGTGCCCGACCCCGCGCGGGCGGACGCCTACGACGCGCTGTTCGGCGAGTACCGCGCCCTGCACGACCACTTCGGCACCGGCACGGACCTCCTCCTGCACCGCCTGCGGCGCATCCGCAACGCCGCCCGCACCGCGACCACCGGCTGACCGGGCCGCCTCCCCGGCCTCCATCGGCCCGACCTCTCCACTCGCGCACCTCCGAGGAGCACACCCGACATGACGTCCGCCCAGCCCGACCGCGAGATCTGGTTCCTCACCGGCAGCCAGGCCCTCTACGGCGACGAGACCCTGGCCCAGGTCGCCGAACAGTCACGCACCATCTGCGAGACCCTCGCCGACCAGCCGCAAATGACGGTCCGCGTCGTCTGGAAGCCGGTCCTCACCGACGCGGCCGCCATCCGCAGGGTGTGCCTGGAGGCCAACGCCGACGACCGCTGCATCGGCCTGATCGCCTGGATGCACACCTTCTCCCCGGCCAAGATGTGGATCGCCGGCCTCGACGCGCTGAGCAAGCCCCTCCTGCACCTGCACACCCAGGCCAACCGCCGGCTGCCCTGGTCCACCATCGACATGGACTTCATGAACCTGAACCAGGCCGCCCACGGCGACCGCGAGTTCGGCTTCGTCCAGACCCGCCTCGGCGTCCCCCGCAAGACCGTGGCCGGCCACGTCACCACCCCCGACGTCGTCGACCGCATCGCCGGATGGGCCCGCGCGGCCGTCGGCCGCGCCGAACTGAGCACCCTCAGGCTCGCCCGGTTCGGCGACAACATGCGCGACGTCGCCGTCACCGAGGGCGACAAGGTCGAGGCACAGCTCCGCTTCGGGGTCTCGGTCAACACCTACGGGGTCAACGACCTCGTCGCCTCGGTCGACGCCGCCGACGAGGACGCCGTCACCGCGCTCGTCAAGGAGTACCAGGAACTCTACGCCCTCGCGCCCGAACTGCGGCCCGGCGGCGAACGCCACGAGTCCCTGCGCTACGCCGCCCGCGTCGAGGCCGGTCTGCGCGCCTTCCTCACCGAAGGCGGCTTCCGCGCCTTCACCACCAACTTCGAGGACCTCGGCGGCCTGCGCCAGCTGCCCGGCCTCGCCGTGCAGCGCCTGATGGCGGACGGCTACGGCTTCGGCGGCGAGGGGGACTGGAAGACCTCCGTCCTGCTGCGCACGATGAAGACGATGGCGGACGGCCTGCCCGGCGGCACCTCCTTCATGGAGGACTACACCTACGACCTCACACCCGGCCGGGAGCTCATCCTCGGCGCCCACATGCTCGAGGTCTGCCCCACCCTCACGACGGCGACGCCCAGCTGCGAGATCCACCCGCTCGGCATCGGCGGGCGCGAGGACCCGGTCCGCCTCGTCTTCGACGCGGCCCCCGGCCCGGCCGTCGTCGTCGGCCTCGCCGACATGGGCGACCGGTTCCGCCTCGTCGCCAACCACATCGACGTCGTCGCCCCGCCCGAGCCGCTGCCCCGGCTCCCCGTCGCCCGGGCCGTCTGGCGCCCCCGCCCCGACCTGCGCACCTCCACCGAGGCGTGGCTGACGGCCGGCGCGCCGCACCACACCGTCCTGACCACCGCCCTCGGCGGCGAGGAGCTCGAAGACCTCGCCGAGATGCTGCGGACCGAACTCGCCGTCATCGACGAGGACACCACCGTCCGCCGCTTCACGCGCGAACTGCGCTGGAACCAGGCCTACCACCGTCTGGCCCAGAGCCTGTGACCGCCCGCACCTCCTCCGCCCCGCAGGGGCGCCCGTGACCGCCACCCCCGCCAGGACGGAGCCCTCCGTGACCACGACCGTCTCCAAGGAGCTGCGCCGGGAGGTGCTGGAGGCAAACCTCCGCATCCCCCGGGCCGGCCTCGCCACCCTCACCTGGGGAAACGTGAGCGGGGTGGACAGGCAGGCCGGCGTCTTCGTCATCAAGCCGTCGGGGGTGGACTACGAGACGCTGAGCGAGGATGACCTCGTCGTCGTCTCGCTGGCCGACGGGAAGGTCGTGGACGGCCGGCTGCGCCCGTCCACCGACACGGAGACGCACCGGAGCCTCTACCTGGCCTTCCCCTCCATCGGGGGAGTGACCCACACGCACTCCACCCACGCCGTCGCCTTCGCCCAGGCCCGGCGCCCCATACCGGTGCTCGGCACGACCCATGCCGACACCTTCAACGGCCCCGTCCCCGTCACCGGGGTCCTCACCCCCCGCCAGTGCGCCGAGGACTACGAGTACAACACCGGCCAGGTCATCGTGGACCTGCTGGAAGGCGACGACACCCGGGCCGCCGAGGTCCCCGGCGCCCTGGTCGCCCACCACGGGCCCTTCACCTGGGGCGCCGGCGCCACCAAGTCCCTGGAGCACGCCATCGTCTGCGAGGCGGTGGCCGAGATGGCCCTCCACACCCTCGCCCTGGGAGCGGTCGAGCCCCCGCGGCACCTGCTGGACCGCCACTTCACGCGCAAGCACGGACCGGGCGCCTACTACGGCAACCCCCCGGCCGTGTGACCACATCCTCACGGCGCGGCGCTTCACCGGGGCGCCGCGCCGTGACGGCGCGCCGGAACGGACCCGCACCCGGGCGACGGGAGCCCGGACGGCGGGGAACGCCGGTTCCCCGCCCGCACCACACCGCGCGCCGAGAGCACGACGCCCCGCACCGTCCCCCTCAAGGAGAGCCGCCTTGCGCACACGCAACCGCATCACGAGAAGAACCGGAGTCGTCGTCAGCGGCCTGCTGACCACCTCGCTGGCCGCCGGACTCCTCACGCAGTCCCCGGCGGCGGCCGACCCCGCCGCGACGGACTACACCCTCTCCGTCGACGCCGGCCGCGAGGGACCGGCGATCGACCCCACCCTGTACGGCGTCTTCTTCGAGGACATCAACAACGCCGCCGACGGCGGCCTCTACGCCGAACTCGTCCAGAACCGCTCCTTCGAGTACGGCCCCGTCGACAACCGGTCCTACACCCCGCTGACCGCCTGGCAGCAGACCGCGTCCGGCGGCGCCACCGGCACCCTGCGGGTCGTCGACGACGCCGAGCGGCTGAACGAACGCAACCGCAACCACCTGCGCGTCGACCTCGCCGGCACGGGCGGCGCCACCGGCCGCTTCGGCATCGTCAACAGCGGCTACGGCGCGGGCATGGCCCTCAAGGCGGGCAAGCGGTACGACTTCTCCGTCTGGGCCCGCACGGACGACGCGGCCGGCACGCGCCTCACCACCGAACTGCGCACCGGCGACGGGACCGTTTTGAGCGCGCCGCTGGCCGTCACCGTACGGGGCGACCGGTGGACCGAGTACACCGGCACGCTCGTCCCCAAGGTGACCACCACCACCGGACGGCTCGCGGTGACGGCCGCGGGCGCCGGAACCCTGCGCCTCGACATGGTCTCGCTCTTCCCCCGCGACACCTACAAGGGCCGCGAGAACGGCCTGCGCAAGGACCTCGCCGAGAAGATCGCCGCCCTCGACCCCGGTTTCCTCCGCTTCCCGGGCGGCTGTCTGGTCAACACCGGCAGCCACTACGCCTACGAGGCCCCGAACTGGGAGCGCCGCCGCTCCTACCAGTGGAAGGACACGATCGGCCCGGTCGAACAGCGGGCGGTCAACGCCAACTTCTGGGGCTACCACCAGAGTTACGGCCTCGGCTACTACGAGTACTTCCAGTTCGCCGAGGACATCGGCGCGATGCCGCTGCCCGTCGTGCCCGCCCTCGTCACCGGCTGCGGGGAGAACCGCGCGACCGACGACCCGGCCCTGCTGAAGCGGCACATCCAGGACACCCTGGACCTGATCGAGTTCGCCAACGGCCCCGTCACCTCCACCTGGGGCCGCAAGCGGGCCGAGATGGGCCACCCCAAGCCCTTCAACCTGACCCACCTGGGCGTGGGCAACGAGGAGAACCTGCCCGACGCCTTCTTCGCCCGCTTCACCGAGTTCCGCAAGGCCATCGCGGCCAGGTACCCGCAGATCACGATCGTGTCCAACTCCGGCCCCGCGTCCAGCGGCGCCACCTTCGACCGGCTGTGGGACCTCAACCGGCAGGCGGGCGTCGGCCTGGTCGACGAGCACTACTACAACTCGCCGCAGTGGTTCCTGGAGAACAACAACCGCTACGACTCGTACGACCGCAAGGGGCCCAAGGTCTTCCTCGGCGAGTACGCCTCCCGCGACAACAAGTTCTCCAACGCCCTCTCCGAGGCCGCGTTCATGACCGGCCTGGAGCGCAACGCCGACGTCGTCAAGCTCGCCTCGTACGCCCCGCTGCTGGCCGACGTCGACAAGAACCAGTGGCGGCCGGACATGATCTGGTTCGACAACAACCGCTCCTGGGGATCGACCAGCTACGAGGTCCAGAAGCTCTTCATGAACAACACCGGCGACCGGGTCGTGCCGAGCCGCGCCTCCGGCACCCCCGCCGTCTCCGGACCGATCACGGGCGCGGTGGGCCTGTCCACCTGGGCCACCAGCGCCGCCTACGACGACGTCGAGGTCACCGCGGCGAACGGCACCACCCTGCTGAAGGACGACTTCTCCGCCGGGGCCACCGGGTGGAAGCCGGCGACCGGACGCGGCACCTGGACCGTCCGGGACGGAGCGTACGTCCAGACCGACGAGGCCGCCGAGGACACCCTGGTCACCGCGGGCGACGCGGGCTGGCAGGACTACGACCTGAAGGTCAGGGCCACGAAGAAGTCCGGCAAGGAGGGCTTCCTCGTCGCCTTCGGCGTCCGCGACACCGGCAACCACTACTGGTGGAACCTCGGCGGCTGGGGCAACACCCGCTCCGCCGTCGAGAAGAGCGCCGACGGGGGCAAGCAGACCCTGCTGGAGAGCCCCACCACCGTCGAGACGGGCCGCGCCTACGACATCCGCGTCCAGGTGCGGGGCCGACAGGTCACCCTCTACCTGGACGGTCAGAAGTGGGGTTCCTTCACCGACGACAAGGCTGCCGAACCGTTCCGCCAGGTGGTGACCAGGGACGGGAAGGACCTGGTCGTCAAGGTCGTCAACGCCCAGGCCGCCCCGGCCCGCACGAGCGTCGACCTCGGCACCGACAAGGTCGCCACGACGGCCCGCCTGACGACCCTGGAGGGCGCGCCGGACGCGGTGAACGGCGCCGACGCCCAGCCGATCCGGCCGCGTGAGTCGACGCTGGACGGCATCGGACGGACCTTCACGCACACCTTCCCCGCCCACTCGGTCACCTTCCTGCGCGTCAGGACCGGCTGAGCCCCCGGCCCTCGCCCCACACCGTGACCGCCACGGTGCGGGGCGAGGGGTTCCCGGCGCGCGGCGGCCGGCCCGCGCCACCGGCAGGCCCCGGACGAGCCGGTGCGCGGGACGAGAGGAAGCGCAGCCGCTTCCCGCTCCCGGCCGGCTCGTCACCATCCGTCGGAACACCGCGGGCGCCCTGCTCACGGCGATGGGCGTGAGCGGTACGGCCACCCGCCGACCCGCCGGCCCGGGCGCGACCGGAGCGGCCTCAGGGGAGCGGCGCGCCGCGTGCCGCCGTCCACAGCTCGTACCACTCCTCGTGTCCGAGGGCGGGTGCCCGCGAGACGGCGTCGCGGCAGGCGCGGACGCGCTCGGGACGCGAGGTGCCGATCACCGGCACGATTCCGGCGGGATGGCGCTGGAGCCACCACAGCACGACGGTCTCCGAGGTGGTGCCCGCGGCCCGCGCGAGCCGGTCCACGAGCGCGGCGGCCGGGCCGGACGCCGGGTCGGAGAAGCGGCCGCCGGCGAGCGCGCCCCACGCCTGGAGTTCCATGCCCTGCTCCAGGCAGTACTCCACCGTGCCCGCGGGGAAGCCGACACCGGCGCCCGCCGGGGTGTTGACGAGCACGCCCTCCTCGACCCAGTCCCGGCGGTGCAGGCTCATCTCCAGCTGGTTGACGGTCAGCGGCAGGTCCAGGAAGGACCGCAGGCGCGCGATCTGGGCGGCGTGCATGTTCGACACGCCGAAGCGGCGGACCATGCCCTGCCGGTGCAGGGAGGCGAGCGCGGCGGCCAGCTCCTCCGGATCGGCCAGCGGATCGGGCCGGTGCAGCAGCAGGACGTCGACGTGGTCCGTCCGCAGCCGGGTGAGACTCTCCTCCACCCGGCGCAGCACGCTCGGACCGCGCAGGTCGTACAGGCCGGGCCGGCCGTCCTCGGGGAGCCGGATGCCGCACTTGGTCTGGAGGGTGATCCGTTCGCGCAGTCCCGGCGCCCGGGACAGCACCTCGCCGAAGACGGCCTCCGACTTGCCGTACCGGTAGATGTCCGCGTGGTCGAACACCGTGATGCCGATGTCGAGGGCCGCCCCGACGGCCGCCTCGGCGCGGGCGACGTCCGCGGCCGCGTACGGGAGGGTGTCCCAGCCGCCGCCGAGACCCATGCATCCGTACACCAGGCGTCCTCCACCGGCGGCGGGTGGTTCCGTCATGTTCTGCCGCTCCTCGTTTTTGTCGTGGTCGTGGGCCGTGGCCCCGGTGCGGCCGGTCACGCTCCGGCCTCCGCGCCGCTCCGCCGGCCGGTGAGCGCGGCGGCCTCGTCGAGGAGGGCCGCGCGGCCGATGGCGTCGCTCGCGGTGGCCGGCACGGTGCAGGCGTACGCCCCGGCGACGGCGCCGTACAGGGCGCACCGCGCGGGGGGTTCGCCGGTGAGGCGGCCGTAGAGGAAACCGGCGGCATAGGCGTCGCCCGCGCCGTTGGAGTCGACGACCGGTGCGCGGGGGGTGACCGCCGGGACGTGGTGGAGCGTGCCGTCGGACGTCAGCAGGTAGGAGCCCTCGGCGCCGGCGGTGGCGACGACCACCTCGGCCCGGCCGCGTTCCATGACGCGCCGCATGGTCCGTTCGTGGTCGGCCAGGGCGGTGGTGGAGACGAAGACCACGTCCGCGCCGAGGGCGAACGCCTCGTGGTAGGGGTTCTCGCCGTCCCAGTTGTGCAGGTCCGTGGAGACGGTGAGGCCGGCCTCGCGCAGCAGGGGCAGGGCGAAGGCGCACGGGTGGGTGATCGAGACGTGCGCGTGACGGCTGACCGAGGCCAGCCCGCGCACCAGTTCCTCGGGGAGCCGGTCGGACTCCCGCGAACGGCTGTCGTCGTAGAGGAAGAGACGGCGCCCCTCGGGGTCGACCAGGTTGACGGCCCGCTTCGTCCCGCCGGGCAGGGGCACCTCCGTGAAGCCGATGCCCCGGTCGCGGTGGAAGGCGCGGACGAGGTCCCCGGACGGGTCGTCGCCGATCATGTCGATGTGGTGGGTGCGCAGCCCCAGGGAGTTCAGGCCCAGCGCCACGAAGTCCCCGGTCTGGCCCGCGCGGGTCTCGATGCCGGGCCGGATCATGTAGCTGTCGGCGTAGGGGAGCGGGAGCGCGGGAACGTACACGATCGTGTCGACGCCCGACCCTCCCAGGACGAGGACGTCGTACTCGCTGCTCATGGCTGTTCCTCTCGCGAAGGGGCTGCGACTGCCGCCGATCACCGGCGAGTCAAGCAGTCGGCCGATCAAGTCCGCAAAGCGTTGCCGCGTGTTTCGGCAAGCCGTTGCGGCCGGGGGTGTGGGGTCTCCGGAGGGCGGCCGGACGCACGGAGCGGGCGGGCCGGCACGGAGCCGGGCCCGCCCGCGGTCCGGGCGTGCGGCGTCAGTCGCGCCAGGTGCCCGTGAGGGTGACGGTGCCGGAGGCCGGGACCGTCGCGGTGCGGTTGGCGCCGCTCTCCCAGGTCACGGCGCCGGACGCCTCCTTGCGGACGTACTTGTACGCGAAGGTGGTGCCGGCCGGCAGTTTCACGTCGAGCTTCCAGACCGGGTAGCCGGCCGGGTCCAGCCGGAGGGCGCTCGCGGGCGACCAGGAGCCCAGGGCGGCGATGTCGCCGACGACGTGGACGCTCTGGCCGGGCACGGTGGTGGCGGTGACGGCGAACGAGGCGCCGGTCTCCTCCCGCCCCCCGCACGGGTTGCCCGTGCCGACGGTCCCGCCCCTGACGGTGACGTCACCCGTCCCGAGGGAGTAGTCGGCGGAACCGTTGTTGTCCCAGGTGCCGGCACCGTTGTTGAAGGCGGCCCGGAAGGCCGTGGCGGAGCCCAGGGGGACGGTCTTCCTCACCCAGCCCGCGCAGGCCGGTTCCAGGGCGACACCGGGGACGGCGGTCCAGGCGCCGCCGGCCGGGGCGTAGTGGAGGTAGTGGGCGGACCAGTTCCGGTCCGTGGCGTAGTACACGGTGGCCGTGTTGTCGCGGGACTCCCCGCCCCGGGCGCCGGCGTGGAGGGCGAGCGCGTCGTCACCGGCCACGGTGGCGGTGAACCCGCCGTCGGGGCCGACGGTGTACGAGGTCCCGGTGCAACCGCCCCCGGCGACCGGGTCGCCGTGCTGGACGTCGCAGTAGGTGCCGGCCGGCAGGGAGGTCCGGAAGGTCCGGGTGACCGGGCCGCTCTCGCGGTTGACGACGACGAAGCCCTTGTCGCCCCGGCCGAAGGCGATGGCGTTGCCGCCGTTGTCCCACCAGTCGGTGACGCCGGTGCCCTCGGTGGCGTTGCGGAAGGCGACCATGTTGGCCACCTGGCGCCAGGCGTGCTGACAGGACCAGCCGTCGCTGTGGCAGGCGCGCACGGCGTGGCCGGTCGGCGCGCCGTCGTCCTGGCTGCCGAACGCGTAACCGGAGTGGACCGACGGGCTGCCGTACGGGTGGGCGAGCATGAAGACGTGGGCGAGGGTGTAGCGCGCGCCGTCACGGTAGCTCAGGCTGTTGCCGTTGCGCTCGGTGTCGTGGTTGGCCACCATGCTGCCGCTCAGGCCGGACGGCATGTAACCCCACGCCTCGCCGAAGTTCTTGAGGTACGAGAGCTTCTCGTGGGTGAAGACCCGCTTGAGGTCGGTCGTGTAGCGGAACTCCTGGACGTCGCCGCTGCCGAGGTACTCCGAGGGGGAGACCGCCTCGCCGCCGCCGAAGATGGCCTCCTGCATCCAGTAGACGTCCGGGTCGCTGAGCCTGGCGCGGACGGCGTTGAGGTCGCTCGCGGGAATGTGCTTGGCGGCGTCCACGCGGAAACCGTCGACGCCCAGGGACAGGAGGTCGTTGAGGTATTCCGCGATCCGGCCCCGCACGTAGGCGCTGCCGGTGTCCAGGTCGGAGAGTGAGGGCCGGCCCGTGTCCCCGAGTTCGCACTCCTGGACGGTGCGGCGGTCGGAGTAGTCGCTCCCGATCGGGCGGCGGCAGCCGTGGAAGTCGGCGTCGGAGTAGGTGCCGGGGTAGTCGTACTTGGTGTACCGCGTCCCGGCGGTTCCGGTGCCCGAGCCGGACGTCATGTGGTTGAGGACCGTGTCGGCGATGACCTTCACCCCGGCGCCGTGGCAGGTGTCGACCATGTTCCTGAAGGCGGTGCGGTCGCCGAGCGGCCCCTGGATCTTGTAACTGACCGGCTGGTAGGCGGTCCACCAGGCGCTGCCCTGGATGCGTTCCTGCGGGGGCGAGACCTGGACGTACCCGTAGCCCTTGGGGCCGAGCGTCCGGGCGCACTCGCGGGCGACCGAGTCGAAGTTCCACTCGAACAGGACGGCGGTGACCTTCTTCGCCCCGTTGACGGCCGGCGCGGCCGTCGCCCGCTGCGCGGGCAGGGCGAGCGTCGTGGTGAGCCCGAGCGTCAGGCCGGCGACGGCGAGCGCGGCACCGGCCCGGCGGGAGGCTTTTCTGAGGCGGAACCTCATGGGGATCTCCTCGTGGGGGTGGGGTGGGGGGCGCGGACACGCGGCATCGACGGAACGGGCCGGTGAACGCGAGGAGTTGCAAGGTTTTTCGGAAATTTTCCGCAAGGTCTTGAGCACGGTAGGGTCCGGCTCCCGGAGGGGTCAAGGCATCGGACACGACGGCTCTCCGTCCCCGGGAAACGACCTGCTCCGGCGGGCGGGCCGCCTCCGTGCCCGCCGGCCCGGCGGCTCCGTACGGCGCTCGCGCACGGCCGCACGGGCACATCGTCCGCCGTACCGGTCCGTCGCGCCGGAAGGCCCGGACGGCCCCGGGTCGTGCTGCACCACTACGGCCGGAGAAGCCGGTCGCCGGCAGGCTCCGCGCGCCGGGCACGGGGACGCGGTCCCTCACGAACGGCGCCGACCACCGGACGGCCGGCCCGTCCGCGTTCCCCTTCCCCGCCGTGGGCGACTCCGGGCCGAGCACTTCGACCCGCTCGCGGACCCGCCGGTGCCGTGGCCGCCGCCGATGTACCCGGTCACGGCATCGCCGAACTCGAGGCCGCCGCTCCGGACGCTCCCGGGCATGAAAAGCGGACCGGGGGGCCCCGCGGGGGCGGGGGCCCCGGGCGGGGGGGGGGGGGGGGCGGGGGGGTGGCCCCCCCCCCCCCCGGCGGGACGCGGCGGGCCCGTAGCCCGCCGCCCGGCCGGACCCCCCCCCCGGCCTCCCCCACCCGCCGCCCCCCCGCCCGGCCCCCCCCGGCAAAAAACACCCCCCCGGGCCCCCCGGGGGGGGGGGGCCCCCCGGCCCGGGGAGGGGGTGCGCGAGGCGGTGTCCCGCCGGCCGGTCCGGACGGAACGGTCCGGGCCGTTCGCCGGCCGACGGGACGGACCCGCCGCGCGCACCGCCGGCGTCAGTTGTCGAGGGCCTCCATCACGGTGCCGAGGTCGACGAACTTGAAGTTGGTCGACGGACGGTCGCCGTCACCGGGGGAGTCGTGGCCGTCCTGTACGACGAGGAGGCCATGGGGGTACTTCGAGCCGAGGGGGGCGTTCAGGGCGGCGGCGCCGTCGCACTCCTCCGATCCGTCCGGGGTGCCGCTCGCGGACGCGACCCGGAAGCCGCCCTCGTACTCGTTGTCGTCCTCCAGCTCCCGGTCGTAGGCCACGAAGGTGTTGTCGCCCTGGCTGGAGGCGAGGAGGTAACCGTCGCCGTCCTCCTCCTCGACCAGCGTCAGGCCCTCGACGTCGGCCGTGATCCTGGTGCCGCCGTAACCGGGGTCGGCGCCCGGCGCGCACTCCTCGGTCCCCTCGTCGTACACCCCGGGGACGCCGTACTCACGGACCTTGTCGATCAGCTTCGGGGTGCCGGTGAGGTCGGCGTTCAGGCGCCAGATGCCGACGTCCTCCTGGCCGGCGTACAGGGTGCCGTTCGCGGGGTCGACCACCATGCCCTCGACCTGCGGCAGTTCGCCGGGCTCGGCGCACGGCGACCACGACGTGCCGTTGGGGAGGCGGAAGGTGGAGGGCAGGTCCAGGGTGCGGACCTTGCGGTAGGTGACCTTGCCGTCCGCCGTCGGCAGCAGCTCCAGGAGGGTGATGCTGGTGCGCTCGCGGCGGCTGACCAGGGCGTAGGCCTTCCCGGTCGCGGGATCGGTCCAGGTCGCCAGGCCGTAGGCGGTCTGCTGCTCGTCGACCTCGGCCTGGTCCTTGGAGAACACGGCGGGCGCGGCGGGGTCGGTGACGTCGGTCAGCGGGCCGCCGGCGCGGTCGCGGTCGATGCGGTAGAAACGCAGCCGGTCGTTGCCGCGGTCGCTGGTGACGGCCAGATCGGCCTTCCCCGAGGAGAGGCGCAGACCGTGGACGAGGTCCACGTTGTTGAAGCGGCCCGGGGCGTCGTCCTCCCCGGCGGCGGGAGGCGCGGCTATCGACTGCACCGGGCGCGCGTCCAGGTCGTAGACGCGCAGGCCGCCCTCCTTGGCGGTGGCGATGACGAGACTGCGGCCGGGGGCGGCGGCGTTGCGCCAGATGGCGGGGTCGTCCGCGTCGGCGTTGCCGCCCTCGTCGTCGTCGTGCAGTACCGGCGTCTCGGCGCGGGGGGTCACGGACGGCAGCGAACCGCCGGAGAGGCGGTGGTGGTCCCCGGCTTGGGCCGGCACGGCCAGGGCGGCCGCCGCGAGGGCCGTGGCCACGGCCAGCACGGACGACCGGACGATCGTGGAGCGGGTCACGCGGATCTCCTCTGAAAGGGGGGCGGGTGGTCCTGCGAGAGCCTGGGCCCCCCTCGTGTCGGCACGGCGGCCACCGGGCGACGGGTAACCCCGGCCCGACGTGTACACCAGGTGAACGATCGCCGGACGGACGGGCGAACGCGCACTCGGCACCGCCCGGTTCACCGGCTTCCTCCGGCAAGGCGCCCGGAGCCCGGCGCGTTGGGCAATGAGGACGGCTCAGACGGCGGGAGCCGGCGGATCGGCGGCGGTCACGCGTTCCTGGGCCGGCGGAAAGGGCTGGAGGGCGATGGCG
Source organism: Streptomyces sp. NPDC001744 (assembly GCF_042892575.1). Taxonomy (NCBI): domain Bacteria; kingdom Bacillati; phylum Actinomycetota; class Actinomycetes; order Kitasatosporales; family Streptomycetaceae; genus Streptomyces; species Streptomyces sp. NPDC001744. Next base: position 6,679 of record NZ_JBIAUG010000023.1, on the reverse strand, counting down.
ACGATGTCGTCGGTGAGGGCGGGGGCCCACTGGGCGAGGTCGTGCTTGAGGAACTCGATGATGGCGAGGGGGGAGAGCGGCCGGGCGCTGTCGGCGCAGTGGGCCCGCAGCCGTTCGAGGAGGGGATAGAAGGCGCCGGAGCGGTCGCGTGCCTCGGTGACGCCGTCGGAGTAGGCGATCAGGATGTCACCGGGTTTCACCAGGCAGGTGGCGGTGGACGGTTGTCCGACCAGAAGGTCTCCCATGCCCAGTGGCAGGCTGTGCTCGGTCCGCACGACGCTCGTGCCGCGGGAGCCGACGAGGAGCAGGGGCTGGTGACCGCGGTTCAGGGCCCGCATCTCACGTGTGTCCGGGGAGAATTCGAGCAGGACCGCCGTGGCGAAGAGTTCGTCCGCCAGCGTCACCGGCTCTCCGGGGTCCTCCGGCGGCGCGGAGTCCGGTGCGCCGTCGAGGTCCGCGAGCGGCTCGGCGTTGGCGCGGTCGAGCTGCATCGCCGTGTCGATCCGGTCGGCGAGCTGGGCGAGCGTCGGCTGGAGCAGGGCCGCCTCCCTGAAGGACGAGAGGACCGTGGCCACGGTCTGGGTGGTGTCCATGCCCTTGCCCTTGACGTCCCCGACGATCACGCGGACCCCGAAGGAGGTCCGGCGGACGCCGTAGAAATCCCCGCCGATGAGCGCCTCGTCGTCGGCGGCCCGGTAGAAACCGGCCATCCGCACCCCGTCCACCTGGGCGGGGAGCGGTCGCAGCAGGGCAAGTTGCACCGCTTCGGCGACCGCCTGCACATGGCGGAAACGTTTCTCGGTCCGGACGCGCACCGCGCACAGCGCGACGGAGAGCAGGGTGACCGTGGCCAGCACGATCAGCGTCGTGATGGTCTGGGGACCGATGTCGTCCTCGACCTGCTCGGCGACGGCCAGCAGGCCGCATGCCGCCGCACCGGTGGCGGCGACGCCGAGCGGCGGGTAGGCGAAGATGGCCAGCGCCACCGAGGCCGTGAGCAGCGAGCCGAAGAAGTAGGACGGCGGTGTCATCCGGTCGAGCACGATCGACACCACGATCAGCGCGGGCGGCAGCCGGCGTATCCACCGCGGCGGCCACGGGTGTTCTTCGGCCTGCCGCCGGTGTTCCAGAGCGGACCGTCCCGTGCCCACGACTGCCACTTCCTTCCCGCTCGGCTCCCGGCGCGGAGCCCGTGGCGAGCATCATGCACGAGCGGACACGTCGGGGACGGCATCGACCCGCCTCCCCCGCACGTCGGTCCCCGCCGGGCGGGGGGCGGATGCCGTGTCGGGGCCGGTTCGGCGGGAGAGGGGATGCGCACCGGCGGCACCGCAAGGGCCCGCGTCGGCAGCGTCGCTCCCGCCGTCGCGCACGATGTGCCCCCTCTTCCCCGGAGTAGTTTCCCGTCGGGTTCCGGTGTAGAAAATCTATCGTGGCGAAGGTAGACATTGGCGGGTGGTGGGGTTAGTGTTCTGTTCGTAGCCAAGGAAGTCCGAAGGGCGCGGCAGGGACGCACTGCCGCGCGAGCAGGTTCAGCAGGTGCGGAACGGCGGTGGAGTGGTGGGGCCGGGTGTGATGGGTTCCTCCGCTGGCCGCCGGGCCGGGCGGTCCCAGGGGCCGCGCAGCAGTACCCGTTGGTGGAGTGAAGGAAAGAAGAGGTAAGGAGCGGACGCCATCAGGATCGCCCGGGCGTACGCGCCCGGGTACCGCAGGCCCCGGATGGGAAGGTGGTCCCCGGTCACACAGCCGCGATCCCCGCTCCTTCGCCCCGGTGGGCGCAGGGGAGCGGAAGAAGAAGGCCGGTGCGGTTCGGCCGGCACATGGTGGTGAAGGCTCGGGGCCCGGGCGCCGGTGACGGCGACCGGGCCCCCCGACGTGTTCGGTCCGACGGCACGCCGGCGCGACGGACGGATCCCCTGGCAGGACGGGACAGGACGGAGACGGACGCCGTCTACCCGTGCCGGGCTCGCGGCATGTCCACCCGTGCGCCGCGGAACGGTGTGCCCTCCTCGCGGAGGAGGCCCACCGCCCGTCCGCCGTGGCAGGTCGCGGGGGTGCCGTCGGCGTGAACGACCCGCCACCACGGGACGCCGTCGTCGAGCAGGCCCATCGCCCGCCCGGCCTGCCGGGGGCCGATGCCCACCCGTTCGCCGATGTCGCCGTACGTCATCACGGCTCCGGGCGGAATCGCGGCGACCACGGCACGTACGTCCTCGACGAAACCCATGTCAGGGTCCGGGCGGATAGGTCAGGTGCCCGTGGTGGACACGGGCGTTCTCGTTCAGGACCGCCGGGCGTGTCGTGGTCTCCGACAGGATGTCGACCACCTCCACGCCCGCGACGATCAGGGCGTCGGTGATCAGGCGGCGGTGGCAGCGCCACGGCACGGCCTCACTGCACATGATCGCCGGTCGCTCGTGCCCGGCCAGCCCGATCAGCTCCTCCAGCCCCTCCGCGAACGCGTCGGTGGCCATGTAGTCGGCGTAGTCGCGGAACGCCTTCACCCTCCACGCGCCGTTCGGACTCTCCACGCCCTTGGGGGTGTGCCGCCGACCGCCCAGCTTCCGGAGCCACCGGTACCCGATGTCGGAGGGCAGCGCCCCGACGATCGCCTCCTGGTTCCACTGCGGGAACTTCCGCGACGACGGGAACGCGCGGACGTCGACCAGAAAGGTGACCTCGTTCTCCCGCAGCATCGACAACAGCTCGTCGAAGCCGCGCGTCGAATGTCCCACCGTGCAGATCCGGTTCGTCATCCCGCCGTCCGCCCGGGGGAGCGCGCCACCGTCACGAAGGGGTCCGCGACTTCGTCAGCGCGCCGCCCTTGTGCAGGGCGATGTGACCGGTCCTGTCACTCCTGATCTCGTACTGGGGATCGTCCTCGGTGCACCGGTGCGTGTGTCCCCTGTACTCCACGTCCTCCGTGTGCTTCCGGATGATCACCCCCTCCACGAACCCGGCCTCGGAGTTCCACCGGACGTGGTCTCCCACCGAGAACTTCTCCGGCATGTCCCTTCCCTTCCTCTCGCGTCCCCTCTGGCGCAAACGTCCCTTACCGGGACGATAGGACGACAGCGGTACGAGGGGCCACTCGTCGCGCCACCCGTCGGAACGCGGCCGGGGCGGGGACGCCGGCCGGCGAACGGATCGGAGCGCCCGGTGCCGAGGCCCTGGCGGCCGGCGGAGAACCACGAACCGCACACGCGTGACGCGCCGCTCGTACGGCCCCGCCTCTCCCCGGACCCGGTCTCCGGACCCGGACCCGGGTCCGGGTCCGGAGACCGGGTCCGGGGGCGTCAGGTGGTGAGGTCGGTGTCGTCCGCCGGTTCGGTGACGGGCCGGCGTACGGCCCTGGGGATGCCGAGCCGGGCGCGGGCCCGGTGGACGGCGGCGAGCGGGTCGGTGGTCTGCGGACCCCGGTCGAAGAGTTCCAGGGCCTGCTCGGGCGCGGCCAGGATCCGGATGCGGGCGCGGCCGGTGACCGGATCGACGGGCGGGGGACCGAGGCGGGTGAGCGCGGCGGCGTGGCGGAGACGGACACCCGGCTCGCCGGGCCCGGAGAAGTGCCCGAGGAGCAGCGGTTCGCCGAACTCGGCCGCGGCCTCCTCGCGGGCTTTCCGGCGCAGTGCGAGCAGCGGGTCCTCGCGGTCCCCGGGGCCGGGAGCGCCTCCGGGCAGAGAGGCCGTGCCCGTGTCCGGGTCCAGCAGCACCAGCACACGGCCGTCCGTTATCGCGGCAGTATGAGGCGTCTCAAAGATCACCGGGTTATCTGACCGCTCGGTGTGTCTCATGCCGTCGAGTGAGGAGGGGTGGGTTTGGTGCGTCCAGGAGAAGGTGGCGGTGGGGAGGCGGTGGTCGCGAGCCATCGCACGGTGGTCGAGTTCGGTGAGATAGCGGGGCTGGTCGACGCGGACGGTGTTTTGCGGAGGGCGGGTGTTGAGGAGGGGCAACGGTTCATCCTGGGGCCTGACGGTTCGTACGACCCGGAGCTGAACCGGATGCTGCGTGATCTGCCGAGTTGGGGTGTCCCCTCACGCAACGGGCAGGAGGCGTACTGCTCGGAACTGATGCTGACCTGCCGCTTCCTGCACGAGGCCAGGGGCGGCAAGACGATCTGGGAGATGGACGGCGCGGACCTGCGCGCCTTCAAGCAGGCCCGCCTGTTCGCGAAGGATCCGGACGAGCGGATCGAATACGGCTCATGGCAGCGGTACATCGCGGCCCTGGACAAGTGGGTGGCGTGGTCTTTGGATGCCGAGATCCTGGCTGCCGAGCCGTTCGGGTACGTCGACAAGGTGGTGATGACGCCGAACGGGCCCAAGCAGGTGCGGGTGAACTCGGAGTCGGAGCCAGGCAAGAACGGCCAGCCGTTCCGCTTCCTGGCCTACGAGGACTATCTGCTGTGGCGGGACGTGGGGCTGCGCGGCTTCCTTCCGGGCGGTGGGCGGGACCCGAAGTGGCGGGGCCGTAACGGCGAGCGGAACGCGCTGTTCGCGGACCTTCTGGTGTGCACCGGGATGCGGCTGACCGAGGCGTCGTGCTTGTTGCTGCCGGAGGTTCCGCCGCTGGCTCACGACCGGGGTGGCTTCCGCCTGTCGAAGGCCACGACGAAGCGGAACAAGACGCGGACGGTGTACGCGCGCCGGCGCGTGCTGCGCGACCTCCACCACTACATCGCGATCGAACGCGACGAGCTGGTCCAGCGCAGGCGCGCGGCCGGCGCCTACGGGTGGGAGGACGGCTACCGGGTCATGCGCTCGAGCCGGCAGGCGCTGGTTGTTGAAGGGCGCTCCCGGGCCTGGACCTATGCGAGCCTCACCTACGAGGACAGGCTGCGCCTGCTGTCGGTGGATGCCCGCGGGGCGGAGCTGGGGCCGCTGTGGCTGTGGCTGGGGGAGAGCGGTCTTCCGCTGAGGAGTTCGACCTGGCAGTCGGCCTTCCGTCGCGCGAACGAACGATGCGCAGCCCTCGGCCTCGACTTCGACGTTCATCCGCACACGCTAAGGCACACGTTCGCCGTCCATATGCTGGGTCTGCTGCTCCGTCAGACGGTTCGCGCGCTGGGGATGAGGGAGGACCGCCGGTTCACTCTCGCTCAGATCAAGCGGTTGCTGATCGGCAACCCGATGCGCAAGCTGCAGCTTCTTCTCGGCCATGCGCACGAGCACACGGTTCACCAGTACCTCGACGTGCTGGATGAGGCTCAGGAGATCGTGCTGGCCGCATTGGCGGAGTGGGACGAACATTCCGCCGTGCTGGAGGGTCTGCAGGTTGACGAGGTGGGCCGGTGAGCCCGCGCCGTGTCAGGTTCGGCCCAGCGGAAGCCGCAGAGACGCCCGCGGCCGTGCCAGATCTGGGGCTGATCGCCTTCACCGTACCGATGCCGTCAGGGCTGAGCGAGGAGGTGGACCTCTCCGACATTGGGGTGCCTCGACTCGTGCGGCCTTTCGGTAAGGCCGTCGTGGAGGGGGTCGAGCAGATCGAGACGCACTACAGGCGGGAGGTTTTGCGCCGTCGCGTCAAGACACTGCGGGACTTCGTGCTGTTCACCCGCATGGTGTGCCCGGAGTTCGGCGAGGAGATCGACCTGGGCGACCTGGAGCCTGAACTTCTGGACGCCTACGAGGCCAGGCTTCCCGTGAGTCGCAAGGCCAGCGGCGCCTGGCGGCGCAAACGGATGCGGGAGCTGTGCCGCCTGCTGCGGCTCACTGAGCAGCACAGCCCGGCTTCGTTCAACCACGCCTTCCGCCAGCGCCTCGGCCTGCCGGTCGGTGTGGAACACGGCTCTGAGCGGCCGCTGGACGCGTACCCGTTTCCGGTGTTCGATGCCCTGGAGGCCGCGGCGCTGAGCGAGGTGGGCAAGATCCGGGACCGGATCCTGGAGGGCGAACGGCTGGCCGCCGCCGGCCGTGATCCCGACCTGCACGGCTGGGACGCGTTGGAGAACATCTGCTGGTACATCGCCCACCGCGGGCCGCTGGTGCCCGGGCAGCAGGACATCACGGGGATTGCGGCGCATGGGGGGATGCGCCGGCTCAACGCGAGGCTGCACCTGAGCTTGAACGACGTGATCAGGTTCCAGATTCTGCTGGGCTGCCAGACGGGCATGGAACCCGAATGCATCGGCACCCTGAAGGCCGGTTGCCTGATGAGCCCCTCGAAGGGGTACGTCAGCGTCCGGTACCTCAAACGGCGGGCACAGGGCGCCTGGGACAAGTCGATGCGCGTGCGCGACGGCGGCAACCTCCGCACACCCGGAGGCGTGATCCGCCTCGCGATGCGGCTCGGTCAGCGGGCCCGCGACCTGGCCGGCGTCGATGACCTGTTCGTCCCCGTGAATCAGATGACCGGCCAGGCAGCCCCCGTCTTCGGCCACAAGCCCACGTCGACGACGCATCACCGGCAGCGGTTCCTGGCCGAGTGCGGGCTTAAGTCGCTGAGCGTTTTCAGCGTTGACGCTCCAGGGTGAGGACGGCTGCGGCGATGACGGTCATGCGATTGGGGCTGCAGCGGGCTTTGCGGAAGATGTGCCAGGACTTCAGCCTTGCGACGCTTCGTTCGACCGGTGCTCGCGCCGCTGACAAGGCCCGGTTGATCGTCTGCTGGGTCGTGGTGAGGTCCCGGTTCGGGAGCCGTCTGATCGGTGTGGTCACCCAGGGCCCGGCCCCGATGTAGGCAC